>JAJAYX010000609.1 GCA_026785985.1 Rudanella sp.
GCCGATCGCAAACCCGCCGAGGTTGATGGCGTTAATTGTCGCACGCGGCATGCGCGCCACGTCAGAATCCTTGTCGGCCCACGTGAGTAGCCGCAGCCAACCGACAGCCAGCAATACCACCGGCAACAGGGCCACCAGAAAACTGATGCCAACACCGGGCAAGTCGCTGGTTGGTACCTCTTTGATATTGAAAAGTTCGCGGTCGATTTTGGGTTGAAACCGGCCCAGTGTCTTACCAAAAATAGGCCCGGCAATCACAATAGCCGGAATCGAGACCAGGATGCCGTAGAACAGAGTCAGGCCGATTTTGGCATTCAGTTGCCCGGCAATGGCTGCCGGAGATGGGTGAGGAGGCAAATACCCGTGGGCAACCGACAGGGCCGACAACATCGGGATAGCTACCGTCAGGAGGGGTAAACGGGCCGAATAGGCAATGGTGAAAATGAGGGGAGCCACAATAATGAAACCGGCGTTGTAGAACAGCGGAATCCCAATGATAAACCCTGCCAGAGCCAGCCCCCAGCGAATGTGTTTAAGGCCAAACCAGCCAATGAGCACGTTCGTGATTTGTCGGGCGGCTCCGCTTTCGGCCACTAAGCGACCCAGCATGGCACCAAAGCCAATAATCAATACCAGATCGCCAAGGGTGCCGCCGATACCCGTTTGAATGGACTTACCAACGGCTGTCACGTCCATACCAGCAGCTAACCCAATGCCGAGCGAGACAATAACGAACGAGATAAAGGTATCGAGTTTGACAAACGCAATCAGGAAAATGAGGGCAAGAATGCCGAGGAGGGTAAGGATTAGGGGCATATTCCAGAAACATATTTCCAAACGGTTTCTACTTCCTCCCGCAGCGGCTTTGTTAGGTCGAAGGGCAGCACGTGGAGCCGCATGGTGGGGTCGTAGCCGAACACGTCTAAAGGTTGCCGGAAGATGGCGTTGGAAGGATAAACCAGGAACACATCGCCCGCGCCATATTTTTTGCCATAAGCAAAGAGTTGGTATAAATCCGCTGAGTCGATGCCGTATTGCCGTTGGGGGTTGATGCCGTCGATGGTTTTCCATTTGGTGTCGAATACCAGCGTCTGATTCGCTTGCCGCACCAGCACATCGGGGCGGAGCCGGAATTTGGGCAGCCCGCCATGTGTCTCCACCAAATGCGCCGACGACTCCTGGGTTGTCACCTCGCCTTCGGGCCAGAACGCCCGGAACCCGTGGGCCACATATTCCTCGAAAATTCGCTGCATCGGAAACAGCAACGACAGAGCCGACGTTGCGCCGGTGCGGGGGCCAAACGCGCGCCCCGTGAGTAGCAACTCGGCCCAGCCCAGCGCCGGCGTGTAGCGGTTGAACAGGCGGTTCAGGGTTTGAATGGCACGGAGGTCGGCGAGGAGATTTTCGGAGGGGGGAACGTCGTGCAGGATGGCTAGCAACTGGTAGAGCCGGGTTTCGAGTTGGAGGGTGCCAACGCGGGGCAGCACGTGCAACAGGGCCGATTTCAGCACGCGGTTGGGTGGCACGTCCATCGTCAGCGCATCATAGGCAACGGCTAATCGTTCGGCATGAACAAGGTTCTCGCGCAGGTGCCGGGCTGGTTGCAGTCGCCCCCGCACAAACGGCTGATTGCTTTCGATAGTTTGATAAGCCGTTTGCAGCCCCTGCCGGGCCACAATGGTAAGGGCATCTAAAAAAGCCAGCACAAACACGTTCCAGAGCGGCAATTGGGTGGCCACCAAATGAGCATCGGTGAGGGTTCGGAAAGGGCAATCGGGCAGGTGCCGGAGCATTCGGAGCAGAGCGGTTCGGGCAGGGCGGTGCATTTCCGGGTCAGTTGTTTGGGCCTCGAAAATTTTGGGCAGCACCTCCAGAACGGCCCCGCCGGGAAGCGAAATCAGGCCCGCATACGTCCCTATCCGAATGGTTTCCTGTCCCCGCTGATACCCATAACTCACAATGTTTTCGGCTTCGGGAAGGCCCGCTAATCCTCTTAGGTAGCTAAAACCCCGCTCGTCTACCAGAAGTGCATCGTCGGTAGTAACCTGGTTATTGATAGTTGCTGATGAGCGAATCAGGCCACTTTCAATAGCTGTGAGGTGGTTTTGGGGCATTTTGTAAAAATAAGGGAAATACCATAGTCAAGATTAATGGAATAGCGAGAACCTGTGAAAAGCCTAGTTTTGGCGTATAATATTGCACTTACCCGTCCTCCAAAGGGCCCTGAATACCAACCCGGTGCAGTATTTTAGCTAAACCCGCGCCAACCATGATTTCATCTCCCTCCTGACGGTGCTTTCGCGTCGACGGGCGGGTAAGATTTGGGTGCCATTGCTCAAGCAAATTCTGCTCCGATAACTCACCACGTGCTGCGGATTGACCAAATACGCCCGGTGAATCCGCACAAAGGGCTGGTCAGCAAAATAGGCATCAAACAGTTTCAGCGTGTAGGCCGACAGGATGCGTTTGCCGTTGGTGAGGTAAATCAGGGTGTAGTTCAGATTACCCCGCAAATACAAAATCTGCTCCACGGGGATGGACGTAATGTCGCGGAACAGGGGCGTAGATCGGTTCATAAGCCTAAGAGTAAACGCGAGGCCGTTCCCCAACTCAGTTTGCCACTCACCTCAAAGCCAACCTTCTGCGCACGGCTCACAAACCCCGCCGGAACCGTTACCGCGTGCCGAATCAGTACCGCATCGGTTACCACTGGCAGCCGCCCGCAGCTCCACACCGTCGGGTCGTTCCAGGCTCCGGCTTTCACCGTTTGCATGGTCGTACAAGTCGTGCCTTGCAATACCGTCACCACTGCCGAGCCGCCGACCTGCCCCGCTCCGCACGAGTTCGCCACTGCCAGATTGACTGATTGTGGGGTGAGCGTGTACGTTCCCGGAACCGTTAGCGCAAGGGTGAACGAAGCCGCCGAGGTCGCGAAATTACCAACCAACTGCCCGTTGGCCGTGAGCGAAAACGGCGGACTCCCCCCAATCAGCACCGAAATGCTGGCGATCTGATTGGTGGTAATGGTCGAACTGCCGCTGAGCGTGGCAAGAGCCGCGTCGCAGGGCGTAACCGTGAACGAAGCGGCTCTGGTAGTTGACCACGCCTGCCCGCCCCCCGCCTGCGCCCGAACCTTCAGGCTGTGAGCACCCACCGACAAACTGCTGGTGCCGGCGAGGGCCTGCCCCGTTGCCGTCGCGCTATTGGGAGAATCCAGACTGAACGGCTGCCCACTGCCCAAGCCGGGGTCGTTGTTATCGAAAAAGTATTCGATCCGGCTGATGCCCCGCGTATCTAAGTTGACCATAAACGGACGCATGTAGCTGATTGACCAGCGGTTGCCGGCATCTTTGGTACGGATAACAAGCGTGTGCGTTCCCGGCGTGAGGCTGCCCGTGTTGATCGACAGGTTGTAGGGCACACCCGGCGTGGGGCTACCCGGTAAGGCTACGCCCTGCCCTATGCCGGGGTCATCGTCCACGTAGTACTCGGCCTGCGAAATTGCCGACCCGTTGCCCGTGCCTAACACCACAAAGGTCTGTATGGTAGTGGGCGACCAGTAGCCGTCGGCATCTTTAGCCCGCACCCCCAGCACCTGAACGCCCATCCGGGTGATTGCCGAAATCGGCACCGCAATAGTCGGGTTGACATCAATCCGATTACTACCAACGGCTACGGAGGTCGCCTGCCCAACGCCGGGGTCATTGCCCACGAAATACTCTAAACTCGACAAGGCTGGCACCACAATCAGCGTGCGCGAGCCACTGACTGCCGTAGGACTGCATTGACCGCTCACGGCTACCAATCGGTAGGTGGTGGTCTGCTGGGGCAACACCTCAATATCGTAGGACGATGTGGTGATACTGCTGGCAACCTGTTGCTGATTGTTAAACCCGGCGTAGGTCACAGACCAGGGGGCCGTACCGGTGAGTTGAACCCGGATAGATGTTTGCTGACCTCGTAGTTTTCGGTTATCGCTTGACTCAGCCAGTCGGGCGGTTGATCCATTGCCAATGTCAGATATTAAGAACACATAAGGAGTCCACGCACACCCATCTATATCCCCACGAGCATCAAAAATTCTTAAGATGTATGCATTTGCGACTAAGCCAGTCACCGTTGTCCCGTTCGTGATTATACCAATGCCAAAGTCAAATATAGTATACGGAGGTTGCCCACCGGATACGCTGATACTGGCCTGGCCCGTTGTACGACCACAGCCAATTTGAGTGAGCGAGCTGTTTACCGACAACGTTGGGCAGATGCCCAGCACCGTTACGCTGGCCGTGCCGCTCATGGGTGCCGTGCCGCAGGCATTGGTGACGCTACCTCCGAAGGTGGTCTGGGTAAAGGTGCCTGGCAACGCCTGAAACGGCGGACTGACAATGGTGAGGGGCGAAGCCGTTACGTTGGAGTAGGTAGTGCCGCCGACCTGCACAGTCCAGGGTGGGGTGCCGGTGAGGGCAACGGTATAGGTCGCACTTTGGCCGTTGCTGACGGTTTGCGAACCGCTGAAGATAGCGGTGGGAGCCGTGCAGGGATAGCTCAACACCCGGCTGTACGTCTTGCTGTTGGTAGCCCGAACGCGGTAGTAATAGGTTGTACCGGGTGGTGGCACGTCATTATCACCGAAAATAATCGTGGCGGTTAGCGATGTCGTGCCAAGAACCAGTGGGTTGGGAAAACTGGCATTAAAATCCGTCTCCAGAATATAACCCATTGCACCCGGCAAAGCAGATACTGTAATCCGGCGGTTGGTGCCATTCAGCGACAGCGACACCGTAGGCCCGACCGTTACGCCCTCAACGCCATTCTGCGGCTGGTACTGATTGGCGGGGTCTAACCGGGGCGCGAGAAACAAGGATATGCGTTCTTTCTGACGCGTAGAAAATAGAGGTCCACAAGCCTCATCTCGCCAATAGCTCATAGTGTTGGCTACCGGCGGGTTAAAGAGTTGGTTATTGGCACAGTGTCTCAGTGTGCCGCTATACACGCAGGTTGTTGTATCGAATGGCAACGTAGTCGTGTACAATGGATACGGGTCAGCATCGGTATCGGCGATCAAATCACCCCGGTCGGTATCGCCTAAGCCGGGCCGCTCCCGATCCTGGCAATTGGCCGCATCAGACCCTTGGTGGGTGTGCAATAGCCCAAAATAATGGCCCATTTCGTGGGTAAGGGTACTGGGAAGCCCATTCCCGATCATAATATAATTGTTGTTTTTAGCCTGAACGTTCGGATTGGCAATGTCCGTTACCCGGTCAGATCCTCTGACCAGTTGGTCTAAATTGGGAAATGATCCGTAGAATTCATTACAATCAACACTAAGACCAAAGGGACAAACCAAAAATCGATCAGCGAAATAGACATTAATCGCCGTAGCATCGAAATTAGTAGCCATCAGATTCCTTTCGTCGTCTGGGTAGATCAGCGTTTGCGGAGAGATGGCCGTGAAGCTTCCCACTCCGCTGGTAACGATGAAAAACTGAATCTTTGTTTTTCCAAAATCCTGATTCAGCCGGTTGACCAAACCAACAATAGACGATGTGGTGTATCGTATACTCCCGCTTACGAGCCAGGGTTTAATACCCAGATACGTGATGCCCGTAGCTGCAGTACGCGATTGTTTCTGGCGCGTTTCAGCCTGTTTGATGTACTTGGCGAAGATTTTGAGTTTCTCAATCGGAATATCAGGAGTTCCGCAAGGCAGAGGTTCAGTATTCTGCAACAGGCGTTCCTGCGGCAGGACAGTCTGCGCCAGAACCGGGCTGGCAAACCAGCCGCAAAGGGCCAGCAGCAACAGCAGGAGCGCCTGCCGTAGCCACCGGCGAACGAAAATAGAGGTGTTGTAAAGCATGACGGGAAAGGTTAGTCCTGTTAGAAGGCGTTTAGCCCCTCTCCCAACAGGGAGGGCCGGGCCGACGCTTCGGTTGGGGTGGGGTCTTTTAATTATTCGTCTGGGCCTTCACCGTTATGTTGAGCGTACCGCCCTGCGTCACCGTGTTCGGCACGGTCAGTTCTGTAATGGTCGGCACGAAGGGTATGCCAGCCAGCACGTAGGGGTCGTCGCCCCCGAAGGCACCCGCCTGCGTGCCGCCTTCGCCCGCCGTCAGCGCCACCGACCCGGCTTTGAGTTGCGACCGGGCATCTTCACCCATGGCTCCCGTTAGCGTAGGCCAGCCCACAAACAGATTATCGCGCTGAGTGCCACTCAAGAGCAGGTTACCGGTGATGCTTCCGCCGGATTGAAGGACATTTCCCGTGAAGACGGCCGGCACAAGCCCAGCGTCAAAGACAGGGCAGGAAGCATTATTAGTGTGGGCCATAATGTTGTTTTTGTACCGAACGGAGGATAGTAATTGACAACCACCACCACCGGGCGCCCCCAAATCTGTGAGGTATCGCCCGGCATCTAAGCTATAGCCGAATGTGTTATTGACGTACTCGCCCGATACCCGCCCGCCGGAGCCAAAGCCACGCCGAACAATGTTGTTTCTGAACGAGAAATTAGTGACGGTGTTCGTCCCGCCCCAGCCAGTTGCATCGGTTGCTGCTACAAGTTCATCATTTACGTGGTTCTGCTTCACGACTACATTACTGATTGATGGGCCGCCCCAGTCTCGGATACCAATGCCAGTGTAACCAACCCAGATGGAGCCGTTCACCCGGTTGCTACGGTGACGGTCGAGGCTCCAACGCGGATGGTAGTGGCCACAAAGCCCGTGATGATGGAGCCTTCTGACCCGGTCGAAAACTGAACCGTTCCCAGCGTCGCTTCGCCCGGCAACACCGACGACCCGTTGCCGAAGTAGCCCATGCCAATCAAGGTTACTCTTTTGGTGAGCGTAATGTCGCCGTAGTTACCGGCATCGACGTAGATAACGTCACCGGCAGCGGCAGCGGTGAGGGCGTTGGGCAGGCTTTGGCCCGCCTGCACCCGGCGTGTGGTCTGGGCGTGGGTTGTCGAAACCAGCAGGCCTAACAGGGCAGTGAGTAACAGGACGCGGAGTTTCATACGAAGCGTTGGTTAATGGTTTATGTTCGTAGCAAAGGTGGCGGAGTTGTGGGCTGCTATCTATACGCAGAATTCCGTATTTTTTGGCTTCAGGCCACCCAAACATCCACTAAGTAGGTCATCGGCATCTGGCAATCACCGGCTTTGTCCTATCTACTGAGTGTCTTGTCTTTAGTGCTGCATACGGTTTGTAGCATCCTGCATAACCATGCGGTCTTGCCCGACTATGTTCTGTTAGGCTATGAGGGCGTGGTACTGGGAAATATCTTCGGATTTGCGGTGTTGAGTATCGGCCTTGGCTACTGGTACAAACACATCGCCGACGACCGCCGACGCCTGACCGAGCAAACACACCAGCAGCAACAATAGGTGACAGAAAGCCAACTCCTGCTGCAACAGGAACAAAACCGGGTGCTTGCCAGTCAGCTTCATTTGCAGGAAGAAAAGGAGCGCATCGCCCGCGACCTGCACGACCACGTCGGTTCGCACCTGTCTATCATTGCCAACAGTCTCGATTATATGGGCCACGAACCCGTCACATCGAAAATTTCTACGGTAAGCTACACATTAACAGTCGGTTAGAAGCCGTTCGGCTGACCGACCTGCACCAGTGGTTCAAACCCTGAGCTTTGTGGCTCTCTAAAGCTAAACCCACATCACTTTACCATAGGCTAATGGTTCGGTGATTGTTTAGCCTAAAAAAAACACCCAACCATTGACTTGACTATGAAAGAGTCTATTTTACGATTCTTAGGCTATCGCCAAATCTCTCCGGTGAGAATAGCGCGCAACTTTCCTTTTATTGTAACAACTTTACGGCTTCTTATTCGCCCGGATATGCTTATTCAGTTTTCAAATGCCCTCCGCTTTGGAGTGGCTCCATTTTTGGCAGGTTTGCTGCTGATCGCCCCCAGTTTTGCTCAAACAGCCGCCAATATGCTCCCCCGTTTAGCAACCGATCAGTTAAAACTACCCGCTAACTGGCAACGAGCCGGTAGTCTGATGGCATTACCAACCCAATCGACGTTCAAAACTGGCCCCGGTAATACACTACTGGTGGGTAATGCCGGACAGGCTCTTATGCTGGTTCCTAGTTCTACCGACTTTGCTCTTCAAACCGACGTGCTAATGACGCCCGGAGCGTCGGCACAACTCACTTTGCCAACCGGACAAACGCTACCGCTTACCGATCCCCGATTGGGTAAAGCGCCTGGACTCTGGCAAACGGTGGACATTCGCTATCGGGCGGCTACTACGTCACGTCCAGCTATTCTCGACAGGTTGGTAATCAATGGTGTAACGCTTCGCGAAGGGCAAATGCTGCCTCGCTCTGCCACCAACAGCCCTATCACAATAACGGTACAGAATGGCTCTGTAGCCTTACGTAATGTTGGTTACCGAGGCCTCAACAACCGCAGTGTAGCCAAATGGGCTGGTCCACTAAACTATTCCATTTATGAAGGCGAAACGCTGGTCAAAAGCGATCTGCCCAGCAAAAAACTTATCAAAAAGGATACGACCTCGGCTATCAGTTTTGAGTCAGCCTATGGCATTAAACCGCGCAACTTCACCATACTTTTCTCGGGTAAACTGAACTTAACGGATGCAGGAACCTACCAGTTTGATCTGGACTACGGCGGTCGGGCGCGGCTTTTTGTGGATGGTAAAGAAGTAATCACCGGCGATTACAAAGACTTAGGCGTGCCGATGTCGGTAGAAATTCTGCTTACTGCCGGGAACCACGATGTGGAGGTGTTGTTTGGACGGGCCTGGCAGCGGCCCGGTTTGGGATTGTATGTGTCGCTGCCCAACACCCGCCCGCAGGCACTGCATACGCTCATGTCGCTGCCCGAACCCGACCCCATCAGCGTGATTAGCGTGCTGGTCGATGCCAAACCCGTTCTGATTCGCTCGTTTGTGCAGCTTCCCGGCGAGAAACTGAAACGCACGCACAGCCTGTCGGTGGGGACACCTGCCGGAATGCACTACACCCTCGACCTGAACCAGATGGCCATTCTCCAGGTCTGGAAAGGCGATTTTGCCGACGTAACCGAGATGTGGTACGAACGCGGAGAGCCGCAACTTCTCAAGCCGCTGGGAGCCAACGTGTTGCTGGCTCCCCAAACGGCTCTGATGGTAATGAATGATCCTAACATGGCCTGGCCCGATAGTGTGAGCGAGACCATTCTACAGTACAAAGGAATGGCGCTCGACAAACAGGGAATGCCCACCACCGAATACGCTCTCGGCGGGGCCACCGTAACAGATGCTATTACACCTAATCCCGGTTCCAGCAGCCTGACCCGCATCCTGACCCTGAAAGGTTCAGCTAACGGGCCAATTGTGTGCCGGTTGGCGGCCGGCACCAAAATCGAAGAACTTTCACCGGGTCTCTACGCCGTAAATGATCGCTCGTATTATATCCGCGTTGACCCCGCGCTGAAACCCGAACTCCGCACCGCCAACGGAAAGCAGGAATTGCGGCTGCCGGTGAAAAGTGGGGTGACGTATGAGATCGTATTTTAGTCCTTCTCCACTTTACTGGCTCCCGAAACGGTTTGCTTCACGCTGGGGTTGCCCCGGTAACGAACTTTGCTGGCTCCGGTGGCCGTCACGTTCAGGCTGTTGCTGGTTGTGACGTAGGCATGGCTGGCTCCCGACACGTCGATGGTAGCATCGGCAACCGGATAATCAAAACTCCGTAGTTCCGAAGCCCCCGACACGGTGGCCCGAAAGCGGGAACCGTTGCCCATGAATTCGCTTTTTGACGCTCCCGATAGGTCAAGCGTAACGCGGTTGGCCTGCACATCGAAGTTGCCTTTTGACGCTCCCGACAATTCGATGCTGAGGTCGTTCAGGTTGCGAAACCCCGACACGTCGGATTTGCTGGCTCCCGAAAACACCACCCCCCGGAGCGTCGGCATCGTGATGCGTATCGTCAGCGTGTACCGGCGGATGCGGCTCTTGTTGTAGCGTACATTCAGCGTATTGGCGCGGGTGTCAAATTCAAGGTCTTCCACGTCGCGCCGGTCGCC
>JAJAYX010000610.1 GCA_026785985.1 Rudanella sp.
GCCTGATAGAACTCCAGGTTTCCCTGCGCAACGTTCAGGCAAGGATCATCAGCATCCGTAGACATAGTGGCCGGTTTTACAGTAGCGGTATAGCATAGGTACTAATTTGAACGCCAAAAAGCAATAAACCCCTATGCCTTAACCTCAAGTTTGTCTGTCAGCCAAATATCTTACTTATAGGTATCGCTGTTTTCGCCAATCGTTATCAGCCTATCCCGTTTTTCTTTTCCAGACTGATAACCTTCCCCACATGATCGCGATACACGAGTGAGATAACCTCATAATCAATTCACCTTAAATCAGTATCACTCATGAAAAAGCTCATTTTATCGGCTTTGGCGGCAGTTTCGTTCTGTACCGTCCATGCCCAGTCCAATACCCTTTCGCTCAGCCAGCGGGGTGACGGCAACAAATCAGCGGCAACTCAAAAGGGTAGTGCCAATACCTTATCAGTGAGCCAAACTGGTAATGGTAATACTATGCGTAATCATACCAACCATTTTGGACCAGCAGTGCAAAATGGGAATGGCAACATAGGGGCAATCGAGGTAACCGGTGATAATAACCAGGTTTACTTTCATCAGAATGGCACTAATAACGACCTAACCCTATCGACGACTGGAAATGACAACCTCGGTAGTATTTTTTCATCTGATAACGGGAATGAAGCTACTCTTACCCAGCTGGGAAACAGCAATTTTGGGGTCATTGGTAATGTCGGTGGTAGTTACAACCAAGCCAGTTTTACCCAGATTGGCAATTTCAATCAGGGAAGTGTTTTTGCTGAAAGTGGAAACGAAAATCAAGTTAAGGTTAAGCAAATCGGGGATAATAACTATGGCTATGCCGTTGCGGATAATGGCAGTAGTAATCAAGTTACAGTCACCCAAACCGGCAATCATAACACGGGGGGGGCCAATGCTATCTATGGCGATAATAACCAATTCAGCGTAGATCAAACCGGCAACAATAATATTGGCAGCGTTTACTCCATTTTCGGTAGTTACAACCAAGCCAGTCTCATCCAGACGGGCAACCTGAACGTGACTAACCTCAAACAGGAGGGTTCATTCAATACAGCCACTTTACTGCAGGAAGGGAATAGCAATACGCTGATGGGAATTGAGTCGAACTATGCTACTCAACTGGGCAATGGCAACGCCTTAAATCTCACCCAAAGTGGGGACGGGAATATGTTACGGTTCAGTCAGGTTGGTAATAACAACACCGCTGTCGTTACGCAGGGAGCCTTAAACTAAGCTCGTAAGCCGGTACCTAAACCGCTTTGGGTAAACGGCCAGCTGGCATCCGAATGGAATGCTTGCCCCAGCGACTACGACATCCGATACAGAGGGGTAAATAGGGAGTAGAAAGGGAGTAGTCTCAAACCGGCCGGGAAATTCCCGGCCGGTTTATTTTTAGAGCCGCCGTCGGTAACGAACCCCTCACGTTGCCGTTAGTCGTTACTCATTGCCGCTGGGTAGGAGGCCATTTGTCCAGCTCAACAGTAGCCTTTATTTTCTATCTGGGCTGATAACCTTCCTCACATGATCGCGATACATAGGTGAGATAAACTCATAATCAGTTCACTTTAAACATTTTTCACTCATGAAAAAGCTCATTTTATCGGCTTTGGCGGCAGCAACGTTCTGTACCGTCCGTGCTCAGTCCAACACGCTTTCGCTGAGCCAGTCGGGTAATGGTAATAACGCGCCAGTCACGCAGAAAGGGTCTAGTAATTCAGGTGCCATCACGGTGGCTGGCGATAATAACTATTCGTCGTTTGAGCAATCAGGCAGAAGTCTTAGTGGCGCTATTTCCGTGGCCGGCAGTCGAAACAGTGCCAGTATGCAGACTGACCACTACTTAAATGAAACGTTCATTAAGCAGGAAGGGAATGACAATACAAGCTTAGTTTTCTCAACGCTGCGCAGTGACCATAACCGGCTTAGTTTTACCCAGCTTGGGGATGGGAACAGGGGCTATGCCTCCGCCAGTGATCACAGTGATAATAATCAGATTACTGTCACGCAAAATGGAAACAGGAATACAGGTGAATCCTATGCTTTTTACCACAGTACCCACAACCAGATCAGCCTTAGCCAAACTGGGGATGTTAACATTGGTTTTGCTGGCGCGTCAAACAGTGACAGAAACCAAATCAGCCTTGTCCAAAGTGGTAATAATAACAATGGTTTCGTTGGCTCATACGATGGGGGTAGTAACTCAGGAATCGTCAGCCAAACGGGAGATGGCAACAAAGCACAACTGTCGCAGGCCGGATTTTACAACTCGGCTTCTGTTCAGCAGGAGGGAAACGGGAATACGCTGAAGGCCCTCGACCCTGCTCCGGGCGAGCGTATACGCATTCGGTACATTGGTGCCGTACAGCAGGGCAGTGGAAACCTGCTATCACTAAT
The DNA here is from genome assembly GCA_026785985.1 of Rudanella sp. Taxonomy (GTDB): domain Bacteria; phylum Bacteroidota; class Bacteroidia; order Cytophagales; family Spirosomataceae; genus Rudanella. The sequence continues at coordinate 2,421 of JAJAYX010000610.1, forward strand.
GCAGGCAGGCGATGGCAACGCACTCCACTTCCGTCAGATGGGTTCTGGCAATGCACTAAAGCTGTCGCAAACCGGCGCAGATAACGTAACGTACTTGAGCCAAATGGGAAGTGGTAATACAGCCGCAGTTACGCAGGGGGCTTCATTTTAAGGCAGTAACCCGTTCGGAAGCGAGGCTTCCGAACGGGTTATGCACAACTCGCTATGAAACGATTCTGCCTTTTTCTGCTCCTTGCCTGCCCACTAACTGTTTCAGCTCAGTCGGAGGTGTATTTCCGGCAACCGGTTGCCGACAGGAACATGGCTGGTTTAACTTCCAGCGAAATCAGCCTTGTCCAAACGGGGCAACTGAACCAACTACGCATTCAGGAAACTGGACGGGATAATACGGTTCGCCTTCACCAGCAAGGCACAAATAATGCGCTGGACCTGGAGGTAAGCGGTACCGGCAATCGGTTTGATTTTGCGCAGTTGGGCGACAATAACGTAACCCGGTGGCGGACCAGACAGCAAAATAACGGCCAGTTAGAGGTGCTGCAACGCGGCAACAACAACCAGCTCATTCAGGAAGGCGGTGCCCCGGTTGCGGGCGTGCCGATGCGCATCGAGCAAACAGGAGGCATGCAGTTGATCCTCAAAAACGGCTATTGACCATGAACCACGTACGAGTGCTTACGATCATTCTGTTACTAGCCTTGCTGCCTTGCTGGGTACGCGCTCAAAACCCCGACTCCAGCGAGGAATTGGATCGCGAAGAACAACTGGTAGAATCGGCTTTTAACGAATACAGCGGTACCAGCATGATTCTGGATAACACACGCACCAAGTTCGGTAAAGATTTTTATGATCTGTTCTACAAGCACTGGACTGCGCTGCAAACGCAGTCTGATACCAGTTTACATAACTCCGTAGTGGCCCTTAATCTCCCGGCTGGCGATATGGTTATTGTATTGGAGGAAATACCGCTGGCAGGTATGGCACCCAACCAGATTCTAACCAGGATCAGTATCGACGACAATCCGGTCTGGTTGGAGATGGTGCAGGGCCGCTATGAGTTGCTGGAAGAAAGCGCGCTATATGCCCTGGAAACGGTGCGGGAAACCGTCCGTGAGACCGTGCGGCAATACGTGACTATTCATGAGGCCATGCGGCACCATCAGGACAAAAAGAACTAAAAGATTCGGCGTATACTGATCTCAGAGCAGACTACTTATTTGATTTTGATGACCCAATAATCGGCATTTCCCCTGCTGGCCTCCGTTTTATCCCCCGATGCAGGAGAATCCGACTCCCCACCCAGCAAAAATCCCCCGTCCGCAGTAGCAACCATAGAGTATAAAACATCAAAATTCGACCCCCCAAAGGTCTTATCCCAAAACTTGGTAACAATGTACACTTTAGTCGTCACAGGTTGAGTTTTGGTTGCTGTTTTGCCGTTTCCCGTCGCGGTTAATGACACCGGAAACGTTCCGCCTTTAGTGTACTGATGGCGGGGGCTGGCCTCTGTAGACGTGCCTCCGTCGCCGAAATTCCATTGATACGTATCGGCATTGGTTGACTTGTTGGTAAAGACCACTTCACAGGGAGCCGTGCAGTCACCCCCGGTAAAGGAGAAGTCGGCTGCGGCAGGCGGAGCTTTAATGCTTATGGTTTGCGTAACGTCATTACTGCCACCCGCGCCTTTAGCCGTCAACTTTACAATATAGTTGCCAGCTACTGTATACGTATGCTTCGGGCTAGGCTCGCTGGACGAATGGCCATCGGCAAAATCCCAGCGATAGGAGGTTGCATCTTTGGAGGCATTCGTAAATACTACCTCGCAGGGAGCCGTACAGTTGTTATTCTGCACGGAGAAAGCCGCCAGGGGGTCGGGTGCTGGTTCTGTTTATTTCCGGCATTGGCTTAAAGTCAACGTCAATAGCAGGTACGTAGCAAGCCGTTTCATTAGGATAAATGGGTATTATGTGTATTTTATTTAATGATTTCTCAAGCTTTATCTTGACGATCAATGTATTGGCCGCACCAATGCCTACTGCTTTAGTTTACTGTTAGCTACTGTTAACCTTTACTACAACCCGCGATACACAGTCAGAACACCTTTACTTCTGATTGTATATGAAAACGCTAGTCATCATTGCCTCGCTGCTTCTGCTCCCGGCAGGACTTAATCAACTCCGGGCCCAGGGCCTTGTGTACCGCCCCAATAACCCGGCTTTTGGGGGTAACACCTTCAATTACCAGTGGATGCTCAGCTCGGCCCAGGCCCAGGACACCCACAAAGACCCCACGGCCAAAAATGCCTCATCGAGCGCATTCAATGGGTTAGGCAGCAGTTCATCGCTCCAGAGTTTTTCAGACAATCTACAACGGCAATTGCTTAGCCGACTCTCGCAGAACATTCTCAACAAGCAGTTTGGCGAAGATGGCCTGAAAGAAGGAACCTTCTCGTACGGCGATATGCAGGTGGTGATCACGAACGCAGCCGAGGGGGTTATCATCCGAATTACTGACGGTAAAGGCGGGGAAAGCTCCATCACAGTCCCTTACCTCTGAGTCCAGTCGTTCCATCGATTCTTACCCTTTTCGCCATGAATTATTCAGCAACAAAAATCGGCAGCACACTGCTGGCTATTAGCAGCGTATGGCTGCTCACTGGCTGCAGCGCCTACTTTCACCAACCGACCCGTACCCAGTCGGCTCGCCTGGGCGAAGAAACCGCCATCACGGCCGAACTGCGAAAGCTACCAGCACCCCAGGAGAAAATAGTTGCCGCTGTGTATAAGTTTCGCGACCAGACCGGCCAGTACAAACAGACTGAAACCGGATCGGGCTTCTCAAATGCCATATCGCAGGGAACGACCAATATGCTGCTCAAAGCCCTGGAAGAAAGTGGCTGGTTTGTGCCCATTGAGCGGGAGAATTTTGCCAATCTACAGACCGAACGGCGCATTTTCGCCCAGAACAAGAACCAGGCCGATGTCCTGCCTGCGCTCCTGGTGGCCGGTGTTATTCTGGAAGGCGGCATTGTTTCCTACGATGCTAACACCATTACCGGCGGGGCAGGGCTTCGGTTTTTTGGCACCGGCGGCTCCAGCCAGTACCGTCAGGATCGGGTAACGGTTTATTTACGGGCCGTAGCGACCAAATCGGGCAAGATTTTGAAAACGGTTTATACATCTAAAACCATCCTGTCGCAGGCCATTGATGCCGGTACATTCCGGTACGTGAGTTTTAAAAAGCTGCTCGAAGTCGAAACCGGTTACGCGACCAATGAGCCTGCCCAAATGGCCGTTACTGAAGCCATTGAAAAGGCGGTTAAGTCGCTGATTCTGGAGGGTATTCAGGATAACCTATGGGCTGTTGATGGCAAATCGGCTGAGCAGGCCGAGCAGATGCTGGCGGCTTATGAGCGGGAGAAAACGGAAATGAGCCAGACCGATATTCACGGGGCGAGAAATACCGTAGAGCCGTCGCGCCTAACAATTCAACCTTACGCATCGGCTTGGCGGTATTACGGTGATTTTGCCACTGCTGGTTTCCGAACGGGCTACGGGGTGACGGCCGACGTTTATCTGTCCAACTCATTTGGGATTCAGCTCAATGCCGGGGTTGGTACGATTGCCAGCGATCGCCGGTTCAGCTGCCCGGTCAGCACGCTTCACGGAAACCTCATCTACCGGTCGCTGCCCTTCCGCAAAATCACCCCACTGGTCTACGCTGGTGTGGGTTTGATCGCCTACCGCGTTGGGAGTTCTCCGGTCGACGTACGCGGCAAACAATATGTCTTGCTGAACGGTGGCGTCGGCGCTGAATACGCTATCAACCGCGTAGTAGGGCTACGCACCACGTTCGACTACCAACAGCCAATGACCGATGCACTGGATGGTATCAAGTCAGGTAAATATAACGATTACTATCTGCGCGGCTCGGTTGGCTTGTCTTTCTACCTCGGTCGCTCGACCCGGCAGGTTCCCTCTCTTTATCACTAAACTTCACCGTCAACCAATCTTATCGACTCAAAGCCATGAAAAAGTTATATAACCTCTTTCTGCTCTTGCTGCTGCTGGCTATTAGCTGGGGATGCACAGAAGAACAGTTTGTAGAACCACTACAATATGGGTCGATCAGCGGCCAGGTTTTGAATAAGAAAGATGGCAAACCCATCAACAAAGCGGCCATTCGGCTAAATCCGTCAGGCAAGACCCTACAGACCGATACAACCGGACGGTTTCGCTTCGACACCATTCTGGCGGGCAAATACACCCTGCAAGCGACAAAGGAAGCATTCCGGGACCAACTGGCGACGGTTGACGTGTCGGGGAGCTATGGAACGGCCACGGTGATATACATGGCAAACGAAAATCCGCCCCCAACGGAGCCTTTGCTGGTCGCGCCAACAACCAGCGTTAGTGGTATAGCCACCATTTTAAAATGGAAATCTACCGACTCAAACAAAGACCCGCTTACCTACGATATTATCATCACGCGCGAAGGAAGTACCGCGCCGACACAACTGGTTTCCGGGATCAGTGGTGATTCGCTCATACTCAAGGGCCTTGCTTATGGAACCACGTATTATTGGCAGGTAATCGTTTCAGATGGCGTGAACACAGTGACGGGTAAAATGTGGAGCTTCCGAACTGGTTCGTTTCCCGATATTTCGTACGTATTCGCCCGTCGCGTAGAGGGCCGCTACCAGATTTTTGCCTCTGCTGATGGTAATTCTGCCATTCAACTAACGTATCCGGGCAGTAACTGGCGGCCTATAGTAAGCCCAAACCGGAAGCAGATTGCCTTTATCTCTAACGCAGAAACCAATCTGCATCTCTTTGTGATGAACTACGATGGCAGTAACCTGCGTCGGGCAACCACCGTACCCGTTGGGGGGCTTATGCCAGCGGACCTTTCGTTTTGCTGGTCGCCCGACGGTACGCAGCTGCTCTACCCAAGTAATAACAAACTGTATGTCGTACAGGCCGATGGGTCGGGCAATGGCTCACGATCAATTTGTCAGGCTCCTGTTGGCCGTGCCTTTGCGGGTTGCGACTGGACCCCACAAGGCGACCGCATTATTGCCCGCACAACCGGTTCGAGTATCTATGACAATCGGTTTGTACTTATGTCATCTCAGGGAAAAGATACCCTGACGATACTGAGTAAAATCAATTCCCGGATTGGTAATCCTGTCTTTTCGGTAGCTGGCGACAAAGCGATCTTCTCGTACGATGAGGCTAATTTTCAAAATGAGCAGGGGCGTCAACTCAATGCGCAGCTCGGTTATGTGCCAGTTGGATCGACAGCGCCCAAGGGACTACGTGATCCCCTACCTGTGATGGCCCCCGGAACCGGATCAACCAAGGCTGCGGGTACGAATGATCTGGAACCCCGCTTTTCGCCGAATGGGTCGAAAATTATTTTCACGAATGTCAGCAACACGGGGATAGGTGAATGCACGGTTATGGCAGTTGACTTTACTGGTCAATCGGGTAGCGGCCAAAACCGTACGGTGTTAATCAGGGGATCCGAAATGCCCTATTGGAGGTGATTTTATTTTGCATCAGGCCGATAACCTTCGCTATGCCCAGCGATATACAAGGGACATCGGACCTTCTCATTAGGTTAGAACAACCCGATACCTACGTAAGCTACATAATCTTGTAAACCTTTATTGCCATGAAAACTTATTTATTTATCCTAAGCGCCCTGCTGTTTTTAGGGAGTAAAACGCAGGCACAGAGCGGCTCACAAACCTTGATCAATTCGGGCGATAGCTGGAAGTACTTTGCACCCGTAGATGGTAGCCAATCAGCCGCTCCCAGCTCTACTACCGCCTGGAGAGGGATTGGTACGTTCAGTGATTCAGCCTGGCCAGCGGGGGCTTCGCCCCTGGGTTATTCGCCAAACAATGAGGACGGAGCGGCAACCATCGTGCCAACGGGTTGTGGGGCAGGCGTATTCAACTGCGCTCAAAAGCATCCCGCTATTTATTTCCGCAAGACCTTCACCATTACCAATATCAACGACTACCAGAAGTTTATGCTTCAGTACAAACGCGATGATGGCATTGTGCTGTACGTGAATGGCACGGAAGTGAAACGCGAGTTTATGCCCGATGGGACCGTCGCCCATGCCACTTCGGCTACCGGAGGGCCTGGCACGGGTGAAGGTAGCTGGCAAGTACTTGACCCATCGGTCCAAACCAGCCTACCACTACTCATGTATCTGCGGACGGGTGAGAATGTGATCGCGGCTGAGGTACATCAGACTGGCACTGCCTCCCCAACAACCAACAGCACCGACCTGCGCTTCGATCTCAAGCTAGAGGGTATACAGAAGACGACTCCAACAGCGTTTACAATTGCACGCGGACCTTATCTGCAAATGGGCACGGCAAGCAGCATGATCTTTCGCTGGAGTACGGACGTGGCTATCGAGGGACGGGTCATCTGCAAATCATGTAAGACTGGGGTTGTAAGAACCAGCACCTGGCAGCCAACGCAACCCTCACGGTTAGAAAGCTCTAATACGCTTACATTGCTCCGAACCATACACAGTGACAGTGTCATGGTCGACGGACTCGAAGCCGACACGCCGTATTCGTATACCATCGAGGGGCGCCAGTCGTCCGTCGCCCCCATTGTGGTTCTACAGGGCGGATCGGACAACATCTTTCAGACGGCCCCACTTACCGGCACGGTCACCCGACCAATCCGAATCTGGGCTTTGGGTGACTTCGGTGTCGATTCGACCATATCTTCAGCGGCCTACAGCCGTCACCTTAAAGTCAGAAATGCGTTTACGAACTACCTAAGCCGCAACAACATCGACTACGTGAACATGTGGTTGTGGCTGGGCGACAATGCCTACGACTGGGGAACGGCCCAAGAGTATCAGAGAAACGTCTTCGACGTCTATGATTCGCGCGTAGCGGGCCAACGGATCATGAAGCAGACGCCCATTTACGCAACGCCCGGCAACCATGATTACCATAACAATAAAACAGCCGCTGGTGACCGTTACACCCCCCGTGACTACCGCGTACAGCATAACTTAAACCATTATTACGATGTAGTGAACAACTACACGCGGGGCGACAACAGTGGCGTGCATTCGGGGAAAGAAGAATATTATTCGTACGACTATGGCAACATCCACTTTGTCAGCCTGGATACATACGGATTTGAATGTGATAAACAGCCCGATGGCTCCTACAATTGTCCCAGCGGAGACAGTATACTCGTTACCACCCTGGGTAGTAATGGACAGCCCAAGAGCGCCCAGGTCCGGTGGCTGAAACGCGATCTGGAAAAGGCGCAGCAGGACAACCGTATCAAATGGATCATTGTTATTACGCACTACCCGTTCTATTCGATGGGAACCAAAGATTCCGATACCGATCTGGAGATTAAACCGCTGCGGGAGAAGTTTCTAAAGTTTTTAGAGCAATACAAGGTGGATATGGTCATGACGGGTCACAGCCACGTGTACGAACGCTCGAAGCCTATTCGGGGACATTACGGAACGGAAAGCGAATTCATCGCAGATAGCCTGCGCTTCCTGGCACCGGCCACTCCCGATGCGAATGCGATAGGTTGGTACGCCCGTCCTTCTGCCGCTGGGTCTAATTCGATGATCTACTTTAAGAAGTCGTCCGATCCTAAAAACTACATCGTTCACGCTGTAAGCGGGTCGGGTGGAGCCCTGGGTGGGCAAAAACCCAGCTGGCCGCACGCCGTCATGCAGCAGTCCCTCAATATCGGAGGGTCTATGTTTCTGGAAATAACCGGCAATCGGCTCGACGCAAAGTTCATTACTGAAGACAACCAGGTGAACGACCAGTTTACTATCTTCAAAGATGCAGACCCCCTGGTGAGGGCTGGGAGTAACTGGAAGTATCTGGTAAGCGACAGCGCGCCCGCTTCGGTGAACTGGAAAGGCGGGGGTACATTCGACGATTCCGGTTGGCCGCAGGGTCAGGCTCCGCTGGGGTATTCACCCCTTGGCCCGGATGGTAAGGGCATCGACGGTGAGGTGACGCGGGTGGCGGCCTGCCCGAACAATCCCAACTGTTCTACAAAATCATGGACAACTTATTTCCGGAAGCAATTCACGTTCAATGCCAGCGCACATGCCGGCACGGTGCCGGTGGCAGATCAGAGGTCGCTCATCCTCAACTACAGACGCGACGATGGCCTTGTGATCTACCTCAATGGCCGCGAAATATGGCGGGAGAATATGCCCACGGGGACCATCTACCACGACACACCTGCTTTACGTGCAGCCGAACCCGAAACAGCCTGGCAAACCGTTATTGTGAGCCTAAGGGGCCTGCGCGAAGGCATCAATGACATTGCCGTTGAAGTACATCAGAACGCGCAGACCAGTTCAGACCTTCATTTCAATCTGGAAATGATTTTAAGCCCTTACTCGTACGACCCAATGGCAACTCCCATGAGCCGGTTTGCCCTTGAGGGAGCCTCGTGGCCCCAGGAAATAGCCGAATACAAGGTGACGGTTTATCCAAACCCTACCCTCGACGGAAAGCTATCGTTCTCGCCTGCTCTACCGTATCAGTCGTATATACTCACCGATATACAGGGTAAGGTCTTGAAAATGGACAACAAAGCCAGCACGCTGGAACATCTCGATATAGCTGACCTGCCAATTGGCCTGTATATTCTGGTCATTCGGGGAGAATACGGAACCAAGTGGTTTAAGATTATCAGGAACTAACGCTGATCGATTCGTCCAGTACCCATTACCTCGTTGTAAAGACTAGACTGGTGATTATCGCCCTACACTTTTTAGCACGAAAAAGCCGCATCCATTGCATTTGTAAGCGGCTTTTTGCAGAGGTGATTATTTCGGCACAGTAGGCTCTTTATTTCCTGCTCCATCCATCGAATTATACGAAACCCGTTTTGTCACTGTCACCACTACGGAGTTTAAGCAACCAACACCTATTCATAAAACTCATTGCTTGCTGCTAACTCCTGATGCAGGGTTTTCTTATAAAACTGATAAGGAGCCTTTAAGTCTACCTTTGTGGTTGCTTAGATCACAAAAACATGACTCAGACTCCTTGCCCCATTAAAACTACTACTTTTTTTCAAACCCTTCAACAAACGCCTGGCCTAAATTCCCGCGATAATCGAGGTAAAAAACACTCTATTGCCTTGGTAATCACCGGCGTAGTACTGGCTTTGTGCTGTGGTCGCGATGGGAATTTATCCAGTTTGCATCGCCACCTTGTCAGCAAGTTTAAGATCCTTTGTCAAGCGACAGGGCAAGAATCGGCTAACCCTATTTCTCGCGCTCAACTGCCGCTGTTGTTAGCCAAAGTAAATGGAGTGCTCTTCGCCAAACTGCTCTCTGATTGGTGTGGACTGGAACTGGATGCCGATATGAAGCGATGGTTTGTCCGCTTCGGCAGTCCGATTGGATGGCAAGGAGTTACGGGGAAGTATCGAATCCGTCCATACCCGGACGGTCGGCCGCTGCCGGCGAGGCTTGCGTATCGGCCTTAGCTCATGACACTCAAGAGGTGGTTCAACAGGCCTACTACAATGGCACCAAAGAGACCGGGCTGCCTGAACGAACCGATGTGGCTCAACGCGGACACGGTCGGATTGACCAGCGTAGTTATCGATGTTTTAAGCTGGCTGGCTGCGCTTTGGCTCCCCGATGGAAAGATGCTGGCCTGAACACGTTGATTATTGTCAAGCGAAGCCGACAAGGCTTAGACGGAAGCCTGCAGAGCGAAGAGGTGACGGGGCCGCCCGTGCGGTTGTTTTTTGAGTAATTCGCGGCCTACTACCCAAGCCGAAGCGGATGAGTTATTTGCTGCCATCCGCCATCATTGGCGCATTGAACCGGGCCGCCGGAGCGGTGATGCATCATGTGCGGGACGTAACCTTGGCAGAAGATGCCTTTCGGAGTGACAGTCAGGCATTGCATCGGCTGATGAGCAGCTTACGAACGCTGACCATCAACTTGTTAAAGCGCGAGAAGGTCAAGAATATGGCGGCCCAGATTGAGGGATTTATCGACTCATTTGACACCTTAATTCAGTTCATGACACAACAACTGGTTTTATAAGAAAGCCCTGCTCCTGATGGGACAGCACGACGACGAACTGGTGTCCTTGTGTCAACGTCCGAAAAAAGCCATTTTTTTGGTTAAGCTATTTTTTACATTTTTCAAACGGACGTTTAAAAAATGTAAAACAATCACTATTTTGCCCCATCACTAACCAATCCAAGGCCGTGGAACACCTACACACCCAAGAAAAGTACGTAGCCTACTACCGGGTCTCCACCCAGCGGCAGGGAGCCAGTGGACTGGGACTGAGTGCCCAGCGTACTACCGTCAACGCCTACCTCTATACGAAGGGGCAGCTTATCGGGGAGTTCACCGATGTGGAGTCCGGTAAAAACAACAACCGGCCCGAACTGCTCCGGGCTATTGCCTGCTGTAAAGAAAAGGGGGGAATTCTGCTCATTGCCAAACTTGACCGGCTAACCCGCAATGTGGCCTTCATCTTTACCCTGCGCGATTCAGGAGCTGAGTTCGTCTGCGCGGATATGCCCGAAGCCAATACGCTCACCATTGGGGTGATGGCTTCGATGGCCCAACATGAACGGGAGGTCATCGGCGAGCGAACCCGCAAAGCCCTGGCCGAAAAAAAGCGGGCGGGGTTTGTGCTGGGTAAACCCGAAAACCTCACCCCCCAGGCCGTAGAGAAAGGGTTGGTCATTCGCCGGCAAAATGACCGCAACCATGACCATAACAGGCGGGCGGCTGCGCTGGCTAAATCCTTGCGGGGGGCCGGGCAAAGCTGGAGCGAAGTGGCCCGGATGCTGAATCAAAATGGGTTTTATACCCGACGCGGCAAATCCTTTCAGGCCGTACAGGTTCAACGGTTGCTGGCTCTCTATAGCTAAGGAGCTGTCAATAAATTAAGATTCTCAATTTATGGAGATATTGTGTAATTCTGTAATCAGGACGTTACCCGTTTGCAGCGCACTGCTGATACCCTCGTAGCGTTCTACGCGCTCCTTCCCTCCTACCGTGCTACACAGTTCTACGGCAGCGGCCGACCGTCTGCTGGCTCTGGATATCGACTGCATTGAAGAAATTAGCGCGGGGCGGCCCGTGCGGTGTTGTGTTTCAGATAAATCTTCATGAGTGTTATTGTGCTTGTTTGACTCTATAAAGATAATACATTATATCAGTATATTAAAACAATAATATAGAAATTTCGGCCTAATTATGCGTAAGTCCAACTTTTTCTTCCGGCACGGGCAGCCCCGCTTCTATTCTTCTTTTTATTATCCTGTATGACAAATACTTACATTCCTATTTTACGCATTATACTGAAACAGAACGAGGGTTCTGTTTCAGTATAATGTTATTTCAACAAATCATATTGGTAGTATATTGATATAATCTCTTACTTTGCAGCACAAACTTGTATCGATGGAAGACGTAAGAATCATATCCGTCTGCTCACAGAAAGGAGGCAGTGGAAAATCAGCAATAACAGCCTGGCTCGCTAACAGCCTGTGCCGGGAAGGAAAACGGGTGCTGGTACTGGATGCCGATGGGCAACGTACTATCGCCAAGTTGCGCGGTCGCGAAGTAGAGCGGCTGGGGCAACCGGAAAAAGCCTGTGAGGTCATGGCTACCGATGACGTAGCTACGGTCCTCGACGAACGCTACGAAGATTTTGATGTCATTTTCCTGGACTTACCCCGGATGACCGGCCCCGATGAAGCCGTTATGGCCCTGACATTCTGCGACAGTATTCTGGTTCCGATCCGGCTCGGCGACTCTGACGTATTATCTGCATTCGAGTTTATTAAAGCTGCTAAAAAAATGGGCGACATCAGGCGCGACCGGGGCTTTGAGTTTAACATCTTCGGGGTTCAGAATTTCCGGCAGCCTAACCTGCGCGAAAATCAGGACATCGGCCGGTACGCCAAAATGTTAGACATTACCATTTTCAACAATGCCCTACCCAACCGGGCCGATTTCATGCGGGTAGGCACTATCGACTGCCCATCCGATTATTCGAGTATTGCCGAGGTGTACAAATCGTTCTATAAGGAGTTTAAACAGCGATACCAAATCGCGTAAAGCAATGGCTAAAAATAAACGCCCGTTCTCATCGTTTCTGGAAAACGCCGAGACTAATAAAGCAGTGCAGGAAGCCTTACACGCTCCCGCACTGCTCCCCAATTCTGAGCCGACTCCAGAACCAGCGGCCACAGGTAAGCAACAGTTGGTAGAAGATTCGCCCGCCGAAACCCCGACTAAGCTGAAACCAGGCCGGAAGCCTAAAAGTGAAGATGAAAAAGAAGAATACACCGTGATTACCATCCGCAAATCGGTACACAAATATTTGAAGATGGCAGCAACGCAAAACGATGTAGAAATTAGGGAATTAGCTTCTGAAGCGATTGCCGACCATCCACTTGTGAAAGCAATGATGGAAAAATTCGGGTAAATTTTTCCTTAAAAAGTTAGCTGTACAATATAACTATTGGTGATTATGCTTTAGATTAGTACTCAAGATAACGCTACGATGCTGGAAGCAACTGCGTACACAGACACAGGACAAAGGCGGTCAGATTTATGATATGTTCTTCGGCAGGTCGGGTCTCGATGTGCGGCAACCGGCTAACCTGAACGATTTAGGTGCGGCACGGGGCGAGGAGGCTCAACACCTGCTGCAATTCCAGACAGCGGCCCAGAAAAAGAAGATCGTTCACCGGGCTGGCATTCCAGTCATTATTGTACTATAAACTGGCCGACGAACTCTATGCCCAGTCGGTGACGCTAAACAACGCCCTGAACGACGAACAGAACGGCGCGGCTATCGACATTGCCCGGCGACTGCGGCAAACCATTTTGCAACGGATGTCCCAATCGAGCATTCAGCAAC
>JAJAYX010000611.1 GCA_026785985.1 Rudanella sp.
ACCCGCTAGAATAAGCGACAACAGACTGTCGATCCAGCCCTCTCCTGTGATCCATACCAGGCCAACGCCCACCATCACAAACATACTGCTGATGCTGTCGGTGAGCAGGTGTCGCCCATCGGCAATGAGTGCTAAGGAGTCGGTTTGGCGGCCTGCCTGTACCAACCTCCAGCCAATAAAAGCGTTTATGGCCGTTGTAAAGGCAATAATAACCAAACCCCAGTCGAGGTTCTTAAGCGAATGGGGTTCAAAAAAACTGAAAACGGCCTGCACCAGGATAAACAGACCCGCTGATAGAATCAAAGCACCCTCGAAACCCGACGACAAAAACTCGATTTTTCCGTGGCCATAGGGGTGGTTCTGATCGCGGGGTTGTCCCGACAAATAAATGCTATACAGGGCAAATGCGCTGGCCACCACATTAACTATCGACTCCAGCGCGTCGGTCAGAATTGCCGTTGAATTAGTTAGGTAGTAGGCTCCTAACTTCAAAAAAAGCAGCAAAATGCTCAATGCGAGCGAGATGCGCATCCAGCGGTATTTGGTTGATTGATTGGTTTGCATTCGGTAATGAGCTATTGGACGCCGGACGCTGGATAATTCTGACATCTACTATCCAATATCCATAATCACTATAAAGGTAGCCAATTCGATACGAAAAAGCTGTACTTTAGCCGCTATGAATTCAACCGAAAACCCCTGGCAAACCCACTCCTCTACGGTTGCCTACGAGAACAAATGGCTGACTATCAGGCATGAAGAAGTGACAACTCCTGCCAACACACCGGGCATCTATGGCGTTGTCAGTTTCAAAAACAAAGCCGTTGGTGTAGTCCCCATCGACGCAGATGGAAATACTTATTTAGTGGGTCAATACCGCTACCCCCTCAACGAATATTCGTGGGAAATTCCCGAAGGCGGCTCTCCGCTCGGCACCGACCCACTCGATTCGGCCAAACGCGAACTAAAAGAAGAAACCGGTCTCGAAGCCCGCCGATGGACTCAAATTGCTCGTATTCACACGTCTAACTCCGCCACCGACGAAGAGGGGTTTATCTACATTGCTGAAGATCTGGTGCAGGGAGATCACGAACCTGAAGAAACCGAAGACCTGCAAGTGCGGAAAGTGCCGCTGACCGAAGCTGTTCGGATGGTGATGAACAGCGAAATCACCGACTCGATCAGTATGGCGGCCCTGCTGATGGTCGGGAGACTATATACTGTATGATCGAGGCCCTTTTCTATGGTCTGGTGGCCGGGTTCCTGCTGTGTTTAACCTTCGGAACGGTATTCTTCTCGCTGCTTCAGAACAGCGTGGATAATGGCTACCGGGCGGGTGTGAAAATTGCGTTCGGGGTGGTGGTGTGCGACTCCATCTTTGTGGTTTCGGCTCTGTTTGGCACCTCTTTCATTCCGAAAATTGCCGGTTTCGATCTGATTTTGACCCTGATTGGGGTGGTGTTCCTGGTGGCTATCGGGCTGGTAAACCTCCTCAAAGGAACCCCCCGATTAGCCTATCCAACAACCCGATTTGGTAATTTTCTGTATTATTTCTGGACTGGTTTCCTACTCAACGGCCTGAACCCAATCAACTTCATTACGTGGGTAACATTGGCTGCTTACCTACGTAACTCGCTGCATTACAGCTTGAACGAGCAAATTGCCTTTATGAACATGAGCCTGTTGGGTATCTTCCTGACGCAGGCGGGCCTTGCGCTGTCGGCTCACAAACTCAAGCGATTGTTTACGCCCAAAGTCGTGTTGTATTTCAATCGGCTTACGGGCGTAGTGTTCATCGGCATTGCTGCCAACCTGGCCTGGACGCGCTTATGTCAGCCGTTGGCGAATTTGATGAAATGGTGATTACCGAATTACCTGATTCACCCAATTCCCTTTGATGAACGGTGGTTGCCGAAGGAGTTGAAACGAATTTTCGTCGCCCAGCATCACAGCCCGGCGGAGGTCGTTCTCGGCCTGCTGTATCTGCCGGAGTTGAATCCGGGCCAGCGCCCGCCACCGATAGGCATCGGGTTGTTCGTCGCGCAGATACCAGACCGCTTTGTCAAACTCGCGGAAGGCTTCGGGAAACTGATGGGTTTTGTAGAAGGCAATGCCCCGGTCAAGGTAGCAGTCGCCGAGGGTGTTGTCGCGGTTCAGGGCCTGAGTCAGGTCGTAGATAGCCGAATAATAGTTGTCCTGTAACAACTGGCAACGTCCTCGAAACGCATAGGCTACTGCCGATTTCGGGTGTTGCCGAACGGCTTCATCGAAAAACGTGAAGGCAGAGTCTATCTCCTTATCTTTCAGTAGTTTAATGCCCTTATCAAACCGCATCCGGTCTTTATCCGACGGGGTGTCGTGGTCAGTAAAGAAATATCGGATGGCCAGATAAAGGGCAAAAAGAAAACCCAACAGCGCGACTTCCATAACACAGCCTGACTTGATTCTTACGAAAATAACTTTTTTGGATTTCGGATTTACTGCGTTCGGTAACCCGAAATTATAACGTTGCTTTCACGGCTTTTGGCAAACTATTCCAGACCAACTCATACGAATGATCGATCCATTCCTGCACCTGTACCCACTTGATCGACGGCTCCGTCAGAACGGTATTCCAGTGCCTTTTATTCATGTGATAGCCCGGCAATACCACCGAAAATTCCTCCCGCAACTGTTCGGCCAATTCTGGGTTGCACTTTAGATTGATGCTGGCCGGGTTGGCATCAAGCGAAATCAGGGCGAACACTTTACCCCCCACTTTCAGCACGAGATTTTCGGGGCCGAATGGAAGTGACTCGGTCGCATGAGGTTTGTTCAGGCAGTAGTCACGGAGGGCTTCAACATTCATCGGTTACAGGCGCGAACGATCATCACAATCAAACAAAACAGGAACACCACTATTGAAATCCGATTAATGCCGTGCATCATGCGGAGGTTCACACTCGTAGGGTCGTTTGGGTCGCGCTTGCGAAACACCCGAAGGAAATAGGCAAACACCGGCCCAATTTTGAGATAATCTATGAAACGGTTCATTCAGTTAACAGTTATCAGCCAACAGCCAACAGTTTTGACTGCCACTGTGGTCAACTGTATAATGTTTTGTTTACCAAAAATGTTCGCCTACGGCCAAACTGTTCACTGTTGCGGTTCCCCGCCGGGACTGTTCCCTGAATCTATCCACCGCCCGTCTTCGCGGATCAACTCGATCAGTTCATCGACAGCTTTGGCGGCTGACACCGATTTTTTAATCACCTGCTGACCGCGATACAAGGCGATTTTATCGCGACCAATACCTACATAGCCATAATCGGCATCGGCCATCTCGCCGGGGCCGTTCACAATGCAGCCCATAATCCCGATTTTGATGCCTTTGAGGTGTTCGGTGCGTTGGCGAATGGTGGCGGTTGTCTCCTGCAAATCGAACAACGTTCGGCCACACGACGGACACGAAATGTATTCCGTTTTTGTAATGCGCGTGCGGGCAGCCTGCAAAATCCCGAAAGCCAGCTCGTTATGCCGCTTCAACGAAGCCGGGTCGCCCGAAAGCAGAATGCCATCGCCTAACC
>JAJAYX010000612.1 GCA_026785985.1 Rudanella sp.
CAGCCCGACCTGCGGGCGCAGTTGGCGCAGTTTGCCAGCTTGAACCGTGCAATTATTCAACTCAACGGTACGACCACCGCCGAAAAAGACACCATCGATGCCCTCAGTACCGATGTGTTTGAGGCCCTTTCCGACCTGCGTTTTGACGACGAAGGGCTGGAGATGGACGAAGACGATTATGACTCCGAAGAGTCGCCCGACCCCGATCCGCTCATCGAAAGCGTACTGAGCGACTATGCCGATAGGGTCACAAAAGCACTACGCGAGGGGCGGCTCGCCGACGCGCTCACGGTGTACCTCGGTGTGTACGAAGGTTCGCAGGCCGCTGCCGAAGCCGAGTACGATGAATATGGCGTCATTGACGATTACCCAACCCAAACCTGGGAAGTCTGGCACGGGCTGCTGGCCGATGCCTACACCCAACTGGCCAACCGGGTATTGCACCCCGACCAAATCGGGCTGGCCCTCGGCCAACTGGCGGAACGGGTGCGGCATTTCGATGAAGCCGAAAATAATCCCGAGGAGTTGTATTATGACCTCAAAGCGTTTGAGCCGTTGTTGCTGGCGTTAGTCACGGATATGCCCTCGGCGGGGGCCGTGCAACGGGCCATTGCAGAGCACAACTGGCAAAAGCGGAGCACCGAGTACGTGCAACTCCGCCTTGCTGACGTGTTGCACGACCCCGATTTATGGCTGAAAACCGCCGACCAGTTTGCCGACCTTGACCCGGTCATTGCGTTGCAACTCCTCCAGCGTCGGCAAAAATCAGGCGACTTGCCGGTATTGCTCCAAACGCTCCACCGGCTCAGCAAACGCTTCCCCAACACCTTCGACGCCTTCATCCTCGATCACCTGAACGAGACGATGCTCAAGCCCGGCGTGGACCTGAATCTGTACCTGGCCGCCCTCGAAACCCGTTGCCGGGCGGCGGGCCACCTCGATGATTACCTGAAATTGCGGGAGTTCTGGACGGAGAAAAAACGTCGGCAGTTCGCGGATCGCCTGCAGCCTACAACCGCCAACGGCTCGGTGTTGCATCCCTTGTTTTTTGCCCAGGTGCTGCACACCGAAGGCCGCACTTCCGACTTGCTGGATTGGCTCAAAAAGTGGGACTGGCTACTGCTGCGACAAATGCCCGACATCCTCAAACTAACCGCCCAAACCCACCCCAACGAGTGCCTGAACCTGGCGATGAAGCACAGCACCAACCAGTTGGAAAACGGGCAACGTGGCCGGGCGATGTACCAGGCCATCGCGGGTTGGTTGGCCGCGCTCAACACCGTCAAGACGCTGAAACCACAGGTGATTATTTTTGCTGCGCATCTGTCCGCGACCTACAGCCGGTTGAGCGCCTTGCGGGAGGAATTGCGGGGGAAGGGGTTGATGGGGTGAGGCTATTTGAAAATTACGGTCGCTTTTTGGGCCAGCAAAGCGGGCATGATGTCGTCCTCTTCACCCATGCCCCAAATGTAGGCGTGTGCCGGATTGTCGAACCCGTGTTCTTCGACAGTGCAGGGGTCGTGAAACGTGGAGAGACCGAGGGCTGTTACATCCATGTTAGCAATGGAAGCCAGGGCAAACTTGCTAAGGTCACGTACAGATTGTTTGGGCGTGGTCAGGCTGGCTGCATCGACCGACAATTTTCCCTCATCTTTGGCTCGTAGTTTAAAATTCCGGGAAGTAGGGCGACTGTCGGGATCAACGTATTTGTGCCAGCCAGGGAGAACGGTAAATGCTAAGGTATAACGCTTCGTCGTTGGCTACGGGGGTGTTATTCATCACGCGTTAAACGACTATCGATTAAGCCATTGTAGAGTTTTCTGTAAAGAGTCGGGCGTGAGGGGGCCTTGTTGAGGGTGCTCATTCGGACGAATACACACGAATTTGCGTCGGTCATCAGGATAGATCAGGAACTCAGCGGATTTATCGCCGTTACGCAAGTTAATCATAATTTCGCCCGTTGGCCCCGGCGACGTATGGTAAATGGCTTGCCCAGTGGCAATTAGCAACAGAGCAATATCGAGGGCGATTACAACGGTCTGATGCGTAGGCGCAATGGCATCGTCTTCATCCCAGTTAGCAACAAGGTTTCGGTAGGAGGCAATAGCCGACAAGTGTTGTCGATTCGCCATTAGCACATCGTTGGTCTCGCCCGGTTGGACCGGGCTGATTTCCTGTACGAAGTCGATTACATTAAACATGGTTTCTTCTGGTTGTAATCATCATAGAAATCCTTCAGGGATTTCGAGTCAGCCGATATTGCTGTTTAACAAAGATACGATTTTGGAATATACTAACTCAAACCCTACTTCACCAACACGTTGCGAGCCTTGAAAGAGAGTTGCGAATGAAGGAGTTGGTGCGGTGAAGGGGTACTTAATTTATACTCTCATCGTCACCCTTTCATCGTAAACCTTTAATTTTCGTTTCAGAAATGCTTTTATCTCTTCTTTAGGTAACAGGTCAATAATAGATACACCACCTTCTAAGGTAAGTGATTTATATAAAAATCGGGTGCGTTTTCGATTGCTATCGCTTCCTGACATTAGGGAAGGGGTTTCTGATAAAAATTCTAAAAAAGCACGCAAAATATTATTGTTCCTGCCCCAAGACCGTTCAAGTAGCCCTTGTGCTATGTCCAGTTGACTCAACAAAACTTCAGTAAGGTGAAATGGATTCTCTGCCGTTTCTTCATAGGTTAACTTAGAATACCACCATAGTCTCGCAATTCCATTACGAATTAGCGCACGGTCTGTGCCTGATTTGAAAAAGTAATGTTCCCTGATATAGTCTGCTTGGTTTCCAGTTGCACTGTTGCTAACTGGCCACCGCTTTTGCATATAATCCCAGTATTGAATATGAGTCATGTAGCTCCAAAAAGCCTCACTGGTAGCCTGGTGGTGGGTAAGGTTTTTGTAAACAGAAAAGAAAGAAATGCTATTTTCCAGATCACTATGCTTTAAGTAATCTGGCAATTTGAGGGCAGGGATATTTTCTATAGAAATATTAGTCTCTACGAATGGCTTTATTTCACTATAATAAGCACTTACGAAGGAATCCGGCTTTTCGTAGTCG
>JAJAYX010000613.1 GCA_026785985.1 Rudanella sp.
CCCCCCCGGGGCCCCCCGGGTTTCTGGACTGTCGGGGCTAGTTCGAGACTCCGAAAGCTTCCTGCCGGGCGCGGCCATCACCCTCGAAGGCACGTTCCGGGGGACTTCCGCCGATGCCGAAGGACGCTACCAACTCACCAACCTATCGGCTGGCACCTACATGCTTCGGGTTTCGTTGCTGGGCTATGAACCCCAAACCAAAACAGTAACGATTCCCGGCACTACCACGCTTGATATTATGCTGGAAAAAACCGCTGTGGTAGTCGATGAGGTAGTTGTGAGTGCGACGCGGGCCAATGACAAATCGGCAATGGCGTTCTCGACCTTAACTGCCCCTGAACTCCGAAAGCTGAACCTGGGGCAGGATTTACCGCTGCTACTCAACTTCACGCCCTCGGTTGTAACCACCTCGGATGCGGGTGCGGGTGTGGGCTATACGGGTATTCGTATTCGCGGGTCCGATGCCACGCGGGTGAATGTGACGCTCAACGGTATTCCTTACAACGATGCCGAATCGCAGGGGACGTTCTGGGTGAATATGCCCGATTTTGCGTCGTCGGTGAGCAGCGTGCAGATTCAGCGCGGGGTTGGCACAAGCACCAACGGGGCAGGGGCCTTCGGGGCCACGCTCAACGTGCAAACAAACGCCCTGCAACGTGAACCGTATGCCGAGGTGAACCTGTCGGGAGGGTCGTTTAACACCCGCAAGGCCAATGTGCTAGCCGGAACGGGGTTGTTACACGATCACTGGGTGGTCGATGCGCGGCTATCCACAATCAAGTCCGATGGCTACATCGACCGGGCCTTCTCGAATCTGAAATCGTTTTATGTATCGGGCGGTTATTACGGAGCCAAAAGCTACGTTCGGCTCAACGTTTTTTCGGGGCAGGAGCAAACTTATCAGGCCTGGAATGGCGTACCTTCAACCATTCTGCCCACCAACAGAACGTATAACTCGCTGACCTACGACAACGAAACCGACAACTACCAACAGGACCAGTATCAGTTGGTTTCGTCGCACGAACTGAGTCGGAAATGGCGGCTGAATGCGTCGGCTTTCTACACCAAAGGCCGGGGATATTACGAGCAGTTCAAGGAGAACGACAAGCTGAGTAAATACGGTCTTCCCAGCGTAGTTATCAAAGACTCAATTATAAGCCGCTCCGATATTATCCGTCGTCGCTGGCTCGACAATGACTTTTACGGGGGCATTTTCTCGCTCGATTACACCGGCTTTGATAAACTGACGGGTAACATTGGCGGGGGATGGAATCAGTATAAAGGCAAGCACTACGGTGAGGTAATCTGGGCAAGGTGGAACGCCACCCCGGTTGCCAGTACGAGCAATATCCGCCAACGTTACTACGAGGACGATGCGACCAAAACCGACGTAAACGTCTATGCTAAAGCTTATTACCAATTCTCGTCCCGCCTGACTACCTTCGGCGATTTGCAGGTTCTCACGGTCAATTATTCGTTCTTAGGGTTCAATAATAATCTCCAGAACGTGGAGCAGTCGGCAAGTTTATCGTTTTTCAACCCCAAAGCGGGCCTGACCTACGTACTAAATGACCGCAACACCCTATATGCTTCGTTCGGTGTTGGCAACAAAGAACCCAACCGCGACGATTACACCCAATCGACTCCTGCGAGTCGCCCCCGCCCCGAACGCCTGTACGACTGGGAAGCGGGCTATAAACTCCGGCAACAGCGGCTGTCGTTCACGGCCAATGCCTATTATATGGACTACCGCAATCAGTTGGTGCTGTCGGGGCAAATCAACGACGTGGGGGCCTACAACCGGGTTAACGTGGGTCGGAGTTACCGGACTGGCCTTGAGCTGGAAGCTGGTTTTCAGATAGTTAAGGCCGTGAGGTGGAACGTGAATGCCACTTTTAGCCGAAATGAAATCAAGGGATTCACGGAGTATTTAGACAATTTTGACACAGGTAATCAGGAGGTGCGAAACTATGGCCGAACCGACATTTCATTCTCGCCCAACCAGATTCTGGGGTCGCAACTGACCTACATACTCGCGAAAGGGCTGGATATTTCGCTACTCTCGAAATACGTTGGGAAGCAATATTTAGACAACACCTCGAACGAGAGCCGCAAACTGAACCCCTATTTTGTGAATGACATTCGACTGGCCTATGTCTGGAAACCCCGGTTTGCCGAAGAAATTGGCCTGACGCTGCTCCTCAATAATGCCTTCAATGAGCTATACGAGTCGAATGGTTACACGTATGCGTATGTTTCGGAGGGGAAAGTTGCCGCCGATAACGCCTATTATCCGCAGGCGGGCCGGAATGTGCTGGTGGGGTTGAGAGTACGGTTTTAAACCAATAGAGTCCCGGCGATGCCGGGACTCTATTGGTTTAATTCGCCTGCCGTAACTTGGCTTCGATGGTTTGTTGCGTGTGCGGAACAGCACGGAGCCGCTCCTTGGGAATTAGGCGGCCGGTGTCTTTACAGATGCCATAAGTACCATTTTTGATACGAACCATGGCAGCTTCTAACTGCTGGATGAATTTCTGTAACCGAACAGCCAACTGGCTCAGATTTTCCCGTTCGCTGGTGTCGGCCCCATCTTCGAGGGCCTTCGAGTTGCCCGACGTATTGTCGGTACCGCTGTCATTACGCTTACTCAGCGTTTCTTTAATGTAGTTAAGCTCGTTACGGGTGGCTTCGAGTTTCTGGCTAATCAGGACTTTAAACTCCTTCAAATCCTCCTCCGAATAGCGCTTCTTTTCTTCCTGAACCATAATGGACTCGATAAACTGTGTACGTTAGTTTGCCAACACAAAGCTACACACGAACGCTGGGCTTTTCAATAATTGCCCAGGGTTAACCAAATTTTTTGAAAAATTTAGTTAAACGCCATTTGTGCTATTTACCAACGAAAATTTTGGCTTTAAGACGTATGTCCTAATCTGATTTTGACTCTTTCCGATGCAGTCAATTAATATTTTATAATTCTTTAATAGGATTTGTTCGAGAAAAAATATCCTTTAGACATTATCGTTTTTCTTTTGGTAAGTTTGCGACAGACACGTCATCAACATAATTGTTAAACAGAGACGTTTGGTGCTGGCTATTGGCTATTGGATACTGGCTGTTGGATGATTTTACATCCAGCATCCCATGTCCAGCATCCCACGTCCAGCATCCAACGACCAAAAATTGACTTAACATCATGGTCATGGGATATATTGAACCAGCACCGATAAAAGATAAAGAGAATCCACTTGCGTCGATGATGTCGCGTTTTGATGCGGCTGCCCAAATCGTGGGTATTTCCGACGAGATGTATGACATTCTGAAAGTACCGGCCCGGCAAGTAATAGTTGGTTTGCCGGTTACGATGGACAATGGCAGCATCAAAGTGTTTGAAGGCTACCGCGTTATTCACTCCAACATTCTTGGCCCCTCAAAAGGCGGCATCCGGCTCGACCCCGGCGTTCACCTCGACGAGGTTCGGGCGTTGGCCGCCTGGATGACCTGGAAATGCGCCGTAGTTGATATTCCCTACGGCGGTGCCAAAGGTGGAATCGCCTGCAACCCCCGCGAAATGTCGGCAGGTGAAATCGAACGGCTCATCCGCGCTTACACCGTGCAAATGCTCGACGTGTTTGGCCCCGACCGCGACATTCCGGCCCCCGACATGGGCACCGGCCCCCGCGAAATGGCCTGGATTGTGGACGAGTATTCCAAAGCTCGCGGGATGACAGTGAACGGGGTGGTGACGGGTAAACCGCTCGTTTTAGGTGGCTCACTAGGCCGTACCGAAGCCACAGGTCGCGGTGTGACAGTGGCTGCTTTAGCCGCAATGGACAAACTCCGACTGAATCCTTACCGCGCTACAGCCGCCATTCAGGGCTTTGGTAACGTGGGTTCGTTTGCCGCCGAACTCCTGCACGAACGGGGGGTTACGGTGGTGGCTGTCAGCGATATATCCGGCGGTTATTACAACGAAAGAGGCATTGACATTGGCGTTGCGCTGGCCTACCGCAACGCCAACAAAGGTACACTTGAAGGATTTAACGGAGCCGGGAAAATCACGAACGAAGAACTTCTCACCCTACCTGTTGATCTGTTGGTTCCTGCCGCTAAAGAAGACGTAATTACTGACGAAAACGCTGGGCAAATTCAGGCCAAAATGATTGTGGAAGGTGCCAACGGTCCTACCTCGGCCAGTGCTGATGACATCATCAACAGCAAAGGCATTATGGTGGTGCCCGATATTCTGGCCAATGCCGGGGGCGTAACGGTGTCCTATTTTGAGTGGGTGCAGAACCGCATCGGCTACAAATGGACGCTCGACCGGATCAACCGACGGGCCGACCGTGCCATGAAAGATGCCTTCGACCGGGTGTTCGAGATGTCTCAAAAACACAAAGTACCCCTTCGGTTGGCGGCTTATGTAGTCGCCATCGAGAAAGTAGCCAGCACCTATAAATTCCGGGGAGGCTATTAATGGATAATGAGTGGTGGATAATGTCTAATTTTGCCTGTGGATAAACAGGAATCTTAGTCCGTACATTATCCACCTTTCATTATCCATTTTTCATTTCCTCTATGCGTCTCCATCGCGAAGGTACCGTCATTATGCTTACCACCGCCCTGGTGTTGCTGGTGGTTAATGGCCTTGCCTATTATTTTCTATTTGCCGGAAATGCCACCGCTATCGTCCTGTTGGCGGTGGTCTGTGTTATTATTTTTGTTCTGGTGGTTCAGTTTTTCCGGATTCCCAACCGCCCGCGCACCTTCCACGACCGGCAGGTGGTGGCCCCGGCTGATGGTACGGTGGTCGTGGTCGAGGAAACAGACGAAGCCGAGTATTTCAAAGATCGTCGTCGGCAGAATTCCATTTTCATGTCGCCCCTCAACGTTCACGTCAACCGCAATCCTGTTTCGGGGATTGTGACCTATTTTCGGTATTACCCCGGCAAATACCTCGTGGCCTGGCACCCCAAATCGAGCACAGAGAATGAACGTACCACCGTGGTTTTAGAAATGAAATCAGGTGTTCAGGTGCTGTTGCGGCAAATTGCGGGGGCGGTGGCCCGGCGCATTGTGTGGTATGTAAAAGAGAATCAGCCAGTTGAGCAGGGTAGCGAAATGGGTTTCATCAAGTTTGGCTCGCGGGTCGATGTGTTTTTGCCGCTCGATGCCGAAGTCAAAGTGAAGATAGGCGACAAAATGAAAGGGGGCGTAACGGTGCTGGCCGAGTTTTCGGCCTAGCAGTACACAGACGAGTCGCTATAGAATAACCACTGTACATTTATCGTTGCTGTATCAGACCATTTCTTTTTGTTCTTTATAGTCCAATGACTACCAAAGGTATTCTTCTGGCCAGTTTCGTTTTCGGCTTTTTCACTCCCAGTTTATACGCCCAATCGAAAGCCGAAAATCTTGGCCCACAGGTCAATTCGGAGTATAACGAGATCAATCCGGTAATTTCGCCGGATGGTAAGACGTTGTATTATGCCCGGATCAGCCACCCACAAAATACCCACGGCGACAAAGGAAGTCAGGATATTTGGTACTCCGAAAAAGACCCCGGCGGACAGTGGGGGCCAGGTCGCCGGATGGCGTTTCCGCTGAACAAAGAAGACTATAACTGCCTGTATAGCATCACACCCGATGGCAGCACTATGCTCGTAAAGGGAGCCTACGTGAGCGGAAACTACGAAACACGGGGGTTTTCGTTGAGCAAGCGAACTGCCAATGGCTGGGATGTTCCCAAGAAAATTAACCTGCCCGGCTACGAAGGCATGAGCAAAGGGCAGTTTCATTGCGGGTTTTTGTCGTCGGATGGAAAAAC
>JAJAYX010000614.1 GCA_026785985.1 Rudanella sp.
GTTATACGGTGTTTGCCATCAATCACCGGGCAGCCCCCCGGTTTCGTTACCCAGCCCCTGTAGAAGACGCCCAGCGCGCCATTCGGTATGTTCGGTACAATGCCCGCAAGTTCGCCATTCGCGCCGACCGCATCGGGGCTGCGGGTGGGTTGCTTTTCTAAGCTTCCCGCCAGCCAACGCGCAGGACGCCCGCACCCGCATGATCGAACAGGCCGCTCAACTTGAAATAAAAGGCGCCCCCTATAAAGCCCAGCCCCCCGCCTGGGTCAAAGACGGGCGACCGACCTACGGCGGGCAGTTCTGGATCAACGGCGACGGTGCCCGGCCTGTTCCAAAAGACACTTACATGATGCGGGGAGCCGGTGGGCAGTCGGTGACCATCATCCCATCGCAGGAGCTGGTCGTGGTTCGGATGGGGCCATTACAAAGGGGAACCGGCGGGGGCCGTGGCCCTGAACAAAGCCTATGCCTTGCTAATGGAGGCCGTGCCGCCGAAAAAGTAAGTACCTCTGTGCATGCTATACACGAACCAAAACCTAAAAAACACATGAAAACAAATCAACTGCTGGCAAGTGGCCTTACCCCGAAATGGCCCACTTGCTAAACCTAATCCTTCAGGCAAAGCCGCAACCCTAACCTACCCGACGAATCGATTCCGTTTCCAGACACGTTCAACGGTACTCGTTTTTCTTCTGAAACCAATCCCTTTCCTCCCTAAACAATGAAAAAACTTGCCTTTATTCTGCTCCTTGTGAGCTATGGCCTACTGGCCCAGCCGCTGGCCAAACCCGAAAAGGCGGTCACTGCCACTGTAAACCAGCAACTGCCCGAAACCGAAGCGTTTCTGGAAAAAGTGGTCAATATCAACAGCGGTACGCTTAACAAAGAAGGCGTGCGGGCGGTCGGGAAAATCCTCTCCGATGAGTTCGACAAACTGGGGTTCAAAACCGAGTGGGTTTCTTTGCCCGATTCCCTCAATCGGGCGTGCCATCTGGTAGCTACCCGGCAGGGTACAAAAGGCAAAAAGCTGTTTCTGATCGGGCGGATATAGCATCGAAGAAACGATATATACAAAAGAACTTCCACCGGTAATTCAGCGGGCGGCCTTGTTCATTTACCGGTTGACGAGATAATAGGCTATATTGGGTGTCGGGCGGAAAGCGTATCCAAAAATCATTATCTTGAACGCTTAAAAACACTACAGACCAATTTTTTACCCAAGAGTACCATGAAGAAACGGATAACGACCTGCCTCATCGGCTTATTGACTGGTTTCCTGCTCCTGACCCATAACACCCACGCCCAGGAGGAAGAGGCTGGAAGAAGTGCAAAGGCCAGCACGCAATACATCCAGGAAGTTGACCGATTAGCGAAGCACAAGCAACTGCAAAAAGCGCTTCAATCCATTGTGGCCCAGAACAAACGGAATCGGGACGAACTGATTATGCTGACCGAGATTCCGGCACCACCCTTCAAAGAGGAAAAACGAGCAGCCCGGTTTGCCACCGTACTTAAGGATGCCGGGGCCGATTCGGTTTGGATCGACAAAGTAGGCAATGTGATCGCTTTGCGTAAAGGCAAAAACCCTCGTCGCTGCGTGGCGCTCGACGGCCATTTGGATACAGTTTTCCCACCAGAAACGAATGTTACCGTAAAAGTCAAGGGCGATACCCTGTTTGCACCGGGCGTTGGCGACGATACACGGGGTCTGGTTATGGTGGCGTCGGTGTTGAGAGCGTTGGAAGAAGCCAATATCGAAACGCAGTCTGATGTGCTATTCATTGGCTCGGTGGGCGAAGAAGGTCTCGGCGATTTACGGGGTGTCAAGCACTTGTTTAGTGCGCAAAGCCGAAAGATCGACTCCTGGATTGCCATTGATGGGGGTGATCTGGGTAGCTTACGAACGATGGGCTTAGGCTCTTACCGGTATCGGATTACCTTCAAAGGCCCCGGTGGCCACTCGTGGGGGGCATTCGGCCTGGCCAACCCGCAGCACGCTCTGGGGTCAACTATCCACTACTTTTCGAAGGCCGCCGATAAATTCACGCGTACCGGAGCCCGCACCAGTTACAATGTAGGCCGCATTGGCGGAGGTACCTCGGTCAACTCCATTGCGTTTGAATCGTGGATGGAAGTGGATATGCGCTCCGAAATTCCGGAAAACCTCAATCTGGTTGATTCACTCCTGAAAGCCTCGGCCCAAAAAGCGCTGGACGAACACAACCAGATGCGCCGAATGGGTCCGGCTCTCACCGTTGACATAGCCAAAATTGGGGATCGCCCCTCGGGTGAATTAGCCGAGACAATCCCCCTGATTCAGCGGGCTATGGCTGCCGTTACCTATCTGGGCGAAACCCCTAAAACCGGGAGAGGCTCTACCAACTCCAATATCCCCATTGCGAAAGGAATTCCATCCGTGACTCTGGGCCGGGGTGGGCAGGGTGGCAACGGTCATTCGCTCAACGAGTGGTGGTATGATGACCAGGGCTATAAAGCGATTCAACTGGCCCTGCTGACCCTGGTTGCTGAAGCGGGCATGGTCAATCCCTGATCACTCAGGGTAGAAAGAGGGAAGTTCATTAGCATGACCTTCTGAATAAGTAAGCCCATTCGCTACATGAACACATCCCCGCATCCGCTCTATCGCTTTCTTTTCCCGACCAATGATAATTTGAGTCATAAAACAAAGTATAAATAGAGAAATCTATGTAATAATTATACATTTCTCCAAAAATGCAGCTATTATAAAGGTAACTTTATACTAAAGGCTACTCCTTCACCTTCCACTGAAACCACTTCCAGCGTTCCCCCGTGTCCCTTGGTCACAATATCATAACTCAGCGACAGCCCCAGGCCCGTACCCTGCCCGGTGGGCTTGGTCGTAAAAAACGGCTGGAAAATCTTCTCCCGAATGGCATCAGGAATGCCCCCGCCATTGTCGCGCACTATAATTTCAACCGCCCCTTTTGTGTGTGTCGTGCTGACCGTAACCGTAGGTTGGTAATTGGCTGGGGCGGTTTTCTGCTTCTGGCCAACGGCATAGAAAGCGTTATTGAAC
>JAJAYX010000615.1 GCA_026785985.1 Rudanella sp.
ATTTAGGAGCCTTCGCTGAAGCCGGTTTTGGTGTAGCTCCTCTTCAATTAGGCCTGACGCTCAAGTTCTAATTCACAGTTGCTACGCAAAAAGGCGCCCCGCCAACTCTGGCGGGCCCTTTTTTTGCGTTCAGACTACAACTAAAGTCGTTGAATTGGTTGTATTATCTAACAATAGTTTGATTGATTTACGGTAACTTTCGGGTTGCCGGGTTAAACCATAGGCTAAAAAAACAAAATCCCCCTGATCCAATTCGATGCAGTATCGAATGCCGACCTTCTTTGCACGGGCATGAGATCATTAGTTTTGAAAGTTGGCACTGTATTTGTTTGCAGTAGGGAAGCCCAAGAACTAAACGGTAAATCAATAAGTCCATGAACCGACCCCTACGTATTCTGCTTTTGTTGGTTAGTATCCTGATCGGAGGACATACCCTTCAGGCACAGAGCACTCGTCTGAGGGCTGCCAATAAACAATTTGAAGGTCTTAGTTATATCAGTGCTGTCCGGCTCTACGAAGAGTTCCTGCGCACCGATAAACAAACTAACCCCGCTGAAACCCGCGAGGCTCTGCTCAATCTGGGCTTCAGCTACCGGAAGCTACAGGACACCCGAAATGCCGAGCGCATCTATGGTGAACTGGTGAACAAGTACACGGATCTTAGCAGTGAGATCTATATGTACTATGCGCAGGCGTTGGCTTCCAATGGTAAATACCGGGAGTCACAAAAAATGTATAGCAAGTACGGTGAGCAACAAACGCAGGACCTTCGGGGTCGGCGGTTCACGGTTTCTTACATGGATGTTGGCCGGTTCTTTCAGGACTCGTCCTCCTATAAAATGTATAGTCTGCCCATTAACTCGCGGCAGGCCGATTTTAGCCCGATGTATTACAAAGGCGGTATTGTGTTTGTGTCGGCCCGCGACGAATCGGGACCACTCAAGCGCGTTTTTACCTGGAATCAGACTCCTTTTTTAGACCTGTATTTCCACGCTGATACCACCGAAGTTCGGGCACCGTTAGTTTATATGCTGCGCCAACCCAACACGGCTGTGCTGGGCGGCAGCAAGCCCTCGGCCTGGGCAGCACCCGACATTGCAGCGACTCCGACCGAGCAGAAACTGTCTAAAACACAGGTGTTTAGCAAAACCCTGAACACTAAATACCACGAAGGTCCTATGACGTTTACGCGGGATCAGAAGATGATCGTGTTTACGCGCAACAACGGCAGTAAAGGCAAAACCGGCAAAAGCAATGATGGCATTCGCAAGTTGAAACTCTACACAGCCATCAACGAAACGGGCAACAAGTGGATCAATGTGCGCGAGATTCCCTTTAATAGTAAGGAATACTCGGTGGGACACCCGGCCTTTTCGCCCGATAATAGCAAACTTTATTTTGTGTCGGATATGCCCGGCGGCTTTGGGGGCACCGACCTCTACGTGGTCGAATACCGCAACGGCGAATGGGGTACGCCCGTGAACATGGGCAAAGACATCAATACCGAAGGTAACGAAATGTTCCCCTATGCTGATGAGAATGGCAACCTTTATTTCTCGTCGGATGGACACGAAGGATTGGGTGGTTTGGATGTGTTCTATGCTGAATTGAAAGACGGCGTGGCCTATAAAGGCGTGGAGAATATTGGGGCACCCGTTAACTCCGAAAAAGACGATTTCGGGATGATCACCGATAAATACCGCACGTCGGGCTATTTCAGCAGTAACCGCAAGAAGGGGGTCAGCGACGACGATATTTATAGCTTCCGCCGGACGTGCAAAGAGCTGAACATCCTGGTGTATGATGCCAAAACCAACCTTCCGCTCGATCAGGCCGATGTCCGCATTGTGCGCAATGGGGCTAATCAGGATTTGCTGCTGACCGATGCGCAGGGATCGGCCAAGCTATGTCTCGATGCCAACACCGAATATGAATTCAAGGCCGTAAAAGAAGGCTACGCGCTCAACACCGTGCGGTTCTCAACGCTCACTCAATCGCCAAAACCAGTGATGGGCGTGTCGATCTACTTAGACAAGAGCGAGAACACGATTGTGAAGGGGGTAGTGAAACGCGAAGTCGATCAGATCCCGGAACAGGGTGTGACGGTGACGCTCCGCAACGAACGCGACAAGACGGAACGCACCATCGAAACCGGCCCCGACGGGGGATACGAGTTTGATGTGAAGCCGGGCACGCCGTTCACTATCAAGGCCGCAAAAGACAAGTACGCGACCAAGAAAGTGCAGTACGCCAAGTCTAAAAAGGGTGATAGCAAGGTTATTACGGATTCGCTCGGTCTGTATGGCGAAGGCGATATTTACCAACTCAAAAATATTTATTACGACCTCAATAAGTTCTTTATCCGGCCCGATGCCACCCGCGAACTCGAACACGTAGTGAAGATTTTGAAGGAATATCCAGCCATGAAGGTAGAACTTCGTTCGCACACCGATGCACGGGCAACTGATGCGTATAACCTCCGCCTGTCGGAGAATCGGGCGCGGGCCGCAATGGACTACATTGTCTCACGGGGGATCAAACCCGACCGTTTGGTGGCACGGGGATATGGCGAGAGCGAAATTCTGAATGGTTGCATCGACGGCACTGTTTGCGCCGACGACGAACACCAACGCAACCGACGTACTGAATTCAAGATTATAGCCGTAAAATAAGGGAGGAAGGAGGAAAGAGACGAGGGGGAAGAAAGGGATGGCTTTTACAGCTTTTATCTCTTTCTTCCCCCTCGTCCCTTTTCTCCTTCTTTATTTTACCACTTCACCACCATCTTCTCCCCCGGTTTTAACGAAACATCCTTCGTTTTGCCTCCGCTAATTAGTTTGGTTTGGCCTCCAGTTTTCGAGGAAATAGTGACCGAGGTCAGCCGGTTTCCTGCCCAGTTCAGGGATAGTTCGTAGCCACCCCGCGCCCGCAAGCCACTGACGGAGCCGCTGTCCCACACATCGGGGAGGGCGGGGAGGAGCCGGGTGTCGGTTTCGGAGGATTGCAGGAGCATTTCGGCCACGGCAGCCGTACCGCCGAAGTTCCCGTCGATCTGAAACGGCGGGTGCGCATCGAACAGGTTGGGGTAGGTTCCTCCCCCCCGTGCATAGTCGGTTTTCACACCGTCGGGCACCACATAATGCAACAGTTCGCGGTACATTTTGTAGGCATGGTTGCCATCCCAAAGCCGCGCCCAGAGGTTAATTCGCCATCCTTTAGACCAGCCCGTTGTTTCATCTCCCTTGATTTCCAGTGTTTTGCGGCAGGCCTGCGCCAGTTCGGGAGTCTGGTCGGGGCGGATGTGGTGACCGGGATACAAGCCAAACAGATGCGACTGATGCCGGTGTTTGGGGTCAACATCGGGCCAATCGTGATACCACTCCTGCAAATTCCCCGCTTTGCCCACCTGATACGGATACAACCGAGCCAGTGCCTGTTCTAACTTGGCCCGAAAATCGGGGTCGGCATTCAGCGTTTTTGCCGCCTGAATGGTCTGGAGAAAACACTCGCGGATCATGGACAGATCGGCAGTCCCGCCATAGAGCGTTGATCCTTTGTAGCCATCGGGAGCGATAAACTGATTTTCGGGCGAGGTGGAGGGCGACGTGATGAGCTTACCGTTTTTGTCCTCCACCAGCCATTCCAAACAGAATTGAGCGGCCCCTTTCATCAGCGGATAGGCTTCCTGCCGAAGGTAGTCTTTGTCCTGCGTAAACACAAAGTACTCCCACAGGTGCGTACTGAGCCAGGCCCCGCCCATGTTCCAGTTAGCCCACGAAGGCGCACCCGAACCAAAATCGCCCACGGGGTTGCTCATGGCCCAGATGTCGGAATTGTGCGCCACCGACCAGCCACCAACCCCATAAAACGTTTTGGCGGTCACGGCACCCGTTTTGGCCACGTTGCCAATGAATGTCAGCAAGGGCCGGTGCATTTCAGAGAGGTTCGTGAGTTCGGCAGGCCAGTAGTTCTCCTGGGCGTTGATGTTGGTGGTGTAATTACTGCTCCAGGGCGGGCGCATATAGGGATTCCAGATGCCCTGTAAATTAGCCGGTACGCCGGGCGTTCGCGAACTGCTGATGAGCAGATACCGCCCGAAGTTGAAATACAGCATTTCCAATTGCTTGTCTTCAGCACCGTCGGCATAGCGTTTCAGACGTTCGTCGGTGGGTAGTTTGGGGGCGGTGCTGTTGCCCAGGTTCAGGCTTACCCGGTTGAAAAAACGTTGGTAGTCAGCCGTGTGTGCTTGTTTGAGTTGAGCGTATGATTTAGCCATTGCCTTGGTGAGCCGGTTGGTGGCAATTTGCTCATTGGGCAGCCCTTCGGTGGCGGGGTTCTTGTCGAAGCCGTTGAAACTCGTGGCAATAGATACGAAAACGAGGGCTTCGGTGCCGCCTGTTAAACCCAGCGTGCTGTCGGTGGTGACGATGTTGCCCTCGGTGGTTTTAATGCTGTAAAGCGTTGTGAAGCGGGTGCCTTTGGCCGGGTCGAACACAACGGGTTCGGCCACACGCCGGTAACTGGGTTCAACGTGAACGGGGGCGTACCCGTTGATTTTCAGCGTGTTGTTGGCCAGTATTACGGTGTTTTTGAGCAGGCTGTTAAACTTGAGCGCGAAACTCAACGCCCCTTTCCGGCTGCTTTTGAGCCGGATGACCATCACCTGATCGGGTTGCGAGACGAAATACTCCCGTGAATAGGTAACTCCGTCAACGTCGTAGTTAAGCGAAGAGACAGCGTTCGACAGGTTTAGATCACGGTAATAGTTTTGGGCTGTTGCCCCATGTCCAAAGTCAATAAACAGCGTTCCGAGGGGGGCAAACGACTCCGAAAACTTGCCCTGAATTTTCTGGTTGAGTTTATCTGCCGTTTTGTAGTCTTCGTTTTTCAACGCTTTCCGCACCGCCGGAAGGCCCTTATAGGCTTCCGGGTTCATATCGGCTTTCACCGGCTCCCCCGACCAAAGGC
This sequence comes from Rudanella sp., assembly GCA_026785985.1. Lineage (GTDB taxonomy): Bacteria > Bacteroidota > Bacteroidia > Cytophagales > Spirosomataceae > Rudanella. The sequence continues at coordinate 4,969 of JAJAYX010000615.1, forward strand.
TGGCATCGTTCAGGTAGATTTTGTCAGATTTAATCCCACCGAAAACCGTGGCCCCCTGTGTGCCATTGCCCAGCACCAAACTCTCTTCAAAATATTGGGCGGGTTGTTTATACCACAGTGTTTTGTCGGGTTGTTGAGCGTGGGCGTAGATGGCACCGGAAAGGGCAAGAAAGAGTAGTGATAGTTGCCTGAACATACGTTTTGGGGAGTTGATACGGGTAATTATCAACTCCCTAAAAAGGATAACCGCGCCCGGTTCTACCAGCAATTAGAAACTGGCAATCAGATTCAGCAGCCAGCCGGGGCTTAGGAACAGCAGGATGGACAAAGCGGCTAAACCAACGGCAATTCCCACGGCTACTGGCGAAAGACGCACTAAATTTGGCGTGTCCGCAGGGGCAGTACGGAAAAAGAGCAGGAAGGGAATTTTGAGGTAATAGGCCAGCGACACGACCGCGTTTAAAAGACCAATACCGAACAGAGCCAGTAACCAGCCGTTACCCGTTGTCTCGTAGGCATTGAACAACGACGAGAAAATCAGCAGTTTAGCCGTAAATCCGACCGTAGGCGGCAACCCGACCAGGGCCAGCATGACCACCGTGAGCGACACGGCCAGCAAGGGGTGTTTAGTGCCAAGGCCGGCGAAATTGGCAATTGTTAACGATCCGCCATTGTGTTTGGACAGTAAGTCGATCAGGAAGAAAGCGGCCAGATTGATGGGCAAATACGTGGCGATGTAGAACAGTGCAGCCTCGAAACCCGATTCATTGAGAGCCACAACACCAACGAGCAAAAAGCCCGCGTGGGCAATTGTCGAGTAGGCCAAAAGCCGTTTGGCATCGGTTTGCCAGAGAGCCGAGAGGTTGCCGAGCGTGATACTGGCCAGCGCAATAACAGCCAACGGCGTTTGACTATCAACAAACTGCCCGCCGGGAAGTGCCGTTAGGAGTCGCATCAGGGCCAGCAAAGCCGCTGCTTTGGGAGCTACCGAAAACAGGGCCGCAATAGGTAAGGGCGCGGCATCGTAGGCATCGGGTGTCCAGACATGGAACGGCACCAGCGACAGTTTAAACAAAAAACCGGCCAGCGTGAGCATAGTCACAGCCGTCACCACAAAAGGGCTGTTTTTAGCCAGTTCGACCCCGAAAGCCGTGCTGGTGATATCCATCGTTCCTGTCAGCCCATACAAAAAAGACATGCCATAGAGCATCACCGCCGAACTGATGGCCCCAAACAACAAATACTTAATTCCCCCCTCCGAAGCCCGGCGCGACCCACTCAACGCCGTCAGCAAATACGAACTCACCGACACTAATTCCAGGCTCA
>JAJAYX010000616.1 GCA_026785985.1 Rudanella sp.
CGGTATTACAAACGGCAAAACTGACATCTTTAACGCCCAATTTCACCATGTGCTTCACGGCATTACCGCCAGCACCGCCCACACCAATCACTTTGATGATAGGGCCGTTTTCTTCCGGGATTTCGTAGGAATATCCGTGGTCAAGCATCGTGTTCATAAGGGTGTCAGAGTCTAATAGGTATGTGGCTTAGTTTAATAGGTATCCTTCTTTTCAATAAAATCGTCGCCCGAGAAGAACTTCTTCACCTTCGAGAACCAGCCTTCTTTGGAGGCTTCGTCTTGCGGTGGCGGAGGTGAACCGGGTCGATAGGGGGGTTTTTGTATGGGCGGTTTCGCCACCGGAGCCGGTTCGGCAGTTCGGTTGGGGTCGCTGATAAACGATACCCGCTCATCGACCTGCTTAAATCCTGCCCAAACTAATCCAAGAGCCGTTGCATAAGCCGGGTCACTCACCAAATCAGCACGGCCATTATGTTCGAGCCATTCGGGATATCCCACCCGAACATCCATATTGGTAACCCGCTTAAAAATCGACTCAATGTTTGGTGTGGAAGCTGTTCCACCCGTTAACACAATGCCTGCCAGCAGTTTATGCTCGAAACCTGAGCGCAAAATCTCGGCCTGAACCAGGGCCGCAATTTCCTTCAGCCGGTCTTCCATAATCAGCGAGACATTGCGGAGCAGCACATCTTTGGGGGTTCGATTCACCAGGCCCGGCACCGAAACAACTTCGTTTAACCGGCTATCGGCGGGGTTGGCATTCCCGAACCTGATCTTAATTTGTTCGGCATGGTTGCGCAATACTTTGCACCCCTGCTCAATATCGTTGGTAAGGCTGTTCCCTGCCCAGGGTAGAATAGAGATATACCGGAGCACATTCCGGTGATAGATTGCAATGTCGGTGGTACCACCGCCAATGTCTACGAGAGCAACGCCAGCCTGCTTTTCGTCTTCGGTCAGCACGGCCATTCCCGATGCCAGCACCGACAATACCAACTGATCGCGTTTGAGCGTATTATCGGCAGCCCGGTCAATACATTTTTTTGTATTGAGAGCGGCATTAGCCGGAGCCATAATAATCTGAAAATCAGCCCCTAACTTAACGCCATTACGGCCAACGGGATCTTCAACACCCGGCTCGTTGTCTACCGTGAAATCCATCGGCAGCACATGAACGATCTCGTTACCGGGTGGAATCACAGTCCGGTACATATCGCTCAACAGGTGTTCAATATCGCTTGGGGTAATTTCGTCGCCCGGCGAACTTCGGGTGATGCTACCCACCTGACGACGGGCACTAATGGTATTGCTACTGAAACCTACATTGACCACTCCAATGTCAATATCGGCCTGATTACCAGCTTCTTCTATAGCCTGATTAATGGCTGAAACCGTCTTGTTGATGTTCACCACGGAGCCTCGCGTAACGCCACCCGAATCGACACGGCCGACGCCCAGCACTTCGAGCGTGGGGAAATCCTTATTGCGAATTAACCGACCTGCCACGGCACACACTTTGGTGCTACCGATGTCAAGTCCTACCACTATTTGATCACTTTTCGTCGCTGTCATTCGCACACGATTTGATTACGGTACTGCACGTTTACCCGGCTGTATTTAGTCCAGCCTTTAACGGAAAGGACTGATTTATAGAACAATTTCAACTTCTTAAACTTCAATTCCAAATTAATGGGAGATCCCAGTTCGATTCGGTGTTTTCCGTAGATAGGCCACATGGTTACGGCACCCCGTTCGGTAACGTCAATTTCGGTGATTTGCGCCTGCCAGAAAGGGTCTTTCCGAATCATGGTTAGCAGTTCCACAATGCCCCGACTGCTTGAATCGGTTAACGTTGAGTGTTTCGCAAAATAGCCACCCGACAGCAATGGCACCCGGACAGTATGGTTCATTGAAATGGGGAAAAATCGTCCTTCTTCGCTCACATATTGACCACCTACGAATCGTAAATCAGGTTTTAGTGATACTAAACGGGCCACGGGTCGAGGTTGCTCTATGCTGACGACTAAGCTACCCATTAAGTCACGAGAAACCTGACAATTTTTAATCAGACCATGCCGCTTGAGTCGTTGTTCCAGCTCACGAAAATCAATTTTGTCAAACGTTTCACCCACAACCGGGTCGCTGCCTTCGTTGGTTAAATAGCCCGTTACATCACGTCGGGACAAGAACTGATGCCCGTCGACCTTGTCAAGCTGCACGACCACTTTCTGGCAACGTTTTTGTTGCTGTTGTATTTCAGTAAACGCAATTAGCGCAAAAAACAACAAGACCCCACCCAGGGCCCACAATCCCGCAACAATTGGTATGCCGGAGCGAGACTGTCTTGTATTTAGGTTAAAAGTAGAAAACATCTTGGTCTTAGGCGGACTAAGGCGTTAATATATTTATTAACTGGCAAAAAGGCTATTCTTCAAATCGGGCAGCATCTGATCAATGTCCCCTGCACCAATTGTTACAAGTAGTGATGGCTTCTTTTGCCGGACAACGTCGGTCAGTTGACCTTTGGTACACAAATTTGCGGTTTTTGATTTAATGTTTCGCACAATTAGTTCCGAAGTTATGCCATCTATCGGTAACTCGCGGGCTGGATAGATGTCGAGCACGATTACATGATCGGCAATAGACAGACTCTCGGCAAACTCGTCGGCAAAGTCGCGGGTGCGGCTGAAAAGGTGTGGCTGAAAAATGGCTGTCAATTCCCGGTCAGGATAAAGTGCTTTAACTGACGACAGAAACGCCTTAACTTCAGCCGGATGGTGCGCGTAATCATCAATTAAAATAGAGTCATTTGATTGCCAGATATACTCAAATCGGCGTTTGACCCCCCGGTAGGTGTTTAAGCCATCCCGAACTCGCTCTGCCGATACGCTTAACTCCAGAGAAACGGCGGCTGCCGCAATGGCATTTTCGACATTGTGAAAACCCGGCATTATCATCCGAATATCGGTGATAACACCCCCTGGATACACCAGGTCAAACACAAAACAGGCCGAGTCAATGTGCAGATTATGAGCGTGATACTCCCCCGATTGCAGCGAATAGGTTCGTACTTCGGCTTTTGTTTTATCCGCGAGCGTTAGGCCTTCTTTCTGGAAAAATATGCCGTTATCATCAATTTGGCTCACAAAAGCTCCAAATGAGCGCAACACGGCATCTTTATCACCATAAATATCCAGATGGTCGGCATCGGTCGAGGTGACAATGGCCAACTGCGGAAACAGGGTTAAAAAGGAGCGGTCGAACTCATCGGCTTCGACCACGCAAATCACCTGACTCAGATCGTCGGCAGGTTCATTCAGCAGAAAGTTAGTCCCGTAGTTTTGGGTAATGCCTCCCAGGAAGGCCGCACAGTTTACGCCGGCATGGCGCAATATATGCGCCACCATCGACGAGGTCGTGGTTTTGCCGTGCGTACCGGCAACGGCCACTGTTTTCATGCGACCCGCCAATAATCCCAAAACCTGCGACCGTTTTTGAATTGTAAAGCCATTTTCGCTCAGGAAGATATATTCGGCATGGGTTTTCGGTACGGCAGGTGTATAAACGATCAACGTTTGGGCCGGGTTCTCTCGAAAATGAGCTGGAATCTGAGCGACATCTTCCGTAAAATGCACAGCCATACCTTCGGCTTGTAGCACATCCGTGAGGGCCGTTGGGGTTTTGTCGTAGCCAGCCACATCATAGCCGTTCACCCGAAACCACCGGGCCAATGCACTCATGCCAATACCCCCGATACCGAGGAAATAAATGTTTTTGTATTGATTCATAGGGGAAGGGAGAAGGGATTAAGGGAAAGAGGATTTCGTAGGCGTACCTTTCCCTTAATTCCTTCTCCCTATTTTAGTTTCATAATCTCTTTCGCAATGTCGTTGGCTGCGTTTGGGCGGGCCAGCAATTTAATTTGTCTGGTCAGAATGGCTCGTTGATCGGCGTTGTTGAGCAGGGCCAAAGCTTCGCTCACAAGGGTCGTTCGGGCCTGGGAATCTTTCACCAGCAAGGCCGCGTTCCGATCCACCAGACTCATTGCGTTTTTGGTTTGATGATCTTCCGAAGCCGCCGGAAAGGGTACCAAAATTGCCGGGCGACCCACCAGGCACAATTCCGAAACCGACAAAGCACCCGCCCGCGACACTACTGCGTCGGCTACGGCATAGGCCCGATCCATCTCGTAAATGAAATCATAGGGCTTAATAAAACTGGACCCGGTGGCCTGCACTGCCGTCCGTGCCCGTTCAATGAAAACCGGGCCTGTTTGCCAGATTACCTGTATGCCAGCCGCAACCAACTGAGCCAGCCCCTGCTCGATACATTCGTTGAGGGTTCTTGCTCCCTGACTCCCACCAATAACAAGCAACGTTGGCCTGTTAGCATCCAGACCAAATTGCTGATGACCTGCTTCCATCTGACTGTCAGCTTGTTGAATATCTTTCCGAACAGGATTACCCGTGATGATAATCTTTTCGGGGGCGAAAAAAGCCTCCATGCCAGGGTAGGCTACACAAACCCGTTTGGCCCAGCGAGCCAGCACTTTGTTGGTCAGACCCGCGTAGGAATTTTGCTCCTGAATAAGCGTCGGAATACCGGCTAAACTGGCCGCCAGGAGGGTTGGGCCGCTCGCATAACCACCCACGCCCACGGCAACGTCGGGCCGAAAGTCGCGTACCAGTTGACGAGCTCGCCATAGGCTTCGGCCCAGTTTAAGGGGGAAGACCAGGTTATCCAGCGTGAATTCGCGCTGGATCCCCACTACCGGCAAACCCTCGATACGATAGCCCGCACGAGGGACTTTTTCCATTTCCATTTTGCCTTCGGCTCCCACAAACAGAATCTCCGTGCCTGGGTCAATGGTTTTCAGTTCGTTGGCAATGGCAATGGCGGGGTAAATATGCCCCCCCGTGCCGCCCCCGCTGATGATTATTCTCATGGCTCTACAATTTACTTTCATCAGCCTCATCCCGGCTGACACTCAACACGATACCGATGGCGATACCGGTGAACAACAGTGACGTTCCACCCATACTTAATAGGGGTAGTGGCAAGCCCGTTACCGGGGCCAACCCAACAGCTACAGCCATATTGATAATAGCCTGTAAGACAACGCTGAAGGTTAGGCCCGCCGACAGCAATCCACCAAACGGTCGGGTACTTTTTCGGATGGCCCGCAGCCCCCGCGTCAGCAGCCAAAGGTAGGCCGCTACCACGGCAATGCCGCCAATCAGACCGTATTCCTCTACGATGATGGCAAAGATGAAGTCGGAATACGGGTGTGGCAGGAAGTTCCGTTGATGGCTTTGGCCCGGCCCCTGCCCGTAAATTCGCCCATTGGCCATAGCGATATAGCCCTGGTGTTGTTGGTAAACCAGCGGGTCGTCGGCATCTTTCAGGCGGCTCTCATCGGCCGTCCCCTGAAGCTGACTGATAAATATTTTCACCCGGTTGGTGGCCGTTCCGAGCCGTTGCCCCAACACCAGACCAATGCCGCCCAACACCACACATACCACCACCATGCCGGTCAGATAGCGCATTGGCACTCGCCCAATGTACATCAGCAGGAAACACGTGAGGCCCAATAGCAGGGCCGTGGAGGTATTCGACAGGATAATGAGGGCGCAGATTATCCCGATCCAGACAATCATGTTGGCCAACACGCGGGGTTCATAAACCACCCGTTGCCGTTTGGCGAGCATGGCCGCCAGATTCGAGATCAGGGCTAACTTGGCCAAATCGGAGGGTTGAAACGTCTGGTTGATCAGCGGAATCGTAACCCAACGCGAGGCCTCGTTGAAATTAGTGCCTTTGAAAAATGCCCACAGCAACAACGGTACCGATAGCCACATGCCAAACTTCGACAGACGGGCATAATACACGTAGTTGATCTTGTGGGCAAAGTACATACAGACCAAACCCAACAGCACCAGCATACCGTGCTTGAACAGGTAAGACTCCGTGTTGCCTTCCATTTTCTGGTAGGCCATTGTTCCGGTGGCACTATACACCACCAGTACACTCATGATGGACAAAAACAGCACCACCCACCAAATTTGGCGGTCGCCCTTGAGGTTGTCCCGGATCCAGCTACTGATTGAAAAGGTCATTTTAGGTTTTTTATGGCATCCTTAAACTGTTCTCCCCGATCCTCGTAATTTCTGAACAGGTCGAAACTGGCGCAGGCGGGTGAGAGCAGAACCGTTTCGCCGGGGGTGGCCCAGTTGAGGCCCTTTTGCACGGCTTCGGTCACGCTTTGAGTCTCGAAAATCAGGGGAACCATGCCCGAAAAATGGGATACTAGCGTTGCATTGTCTTTGCCGAGGCAGATCAACGCTTTCACTTTCTTTCCAACCAATTCATCTAACTGGCTGTACTCGTTGCCTTTGTCCTGCCCACCCGCAATCCAGACGGTTGGGGTTGTCATGCTGGCCAGTGCATAAAACACGGAGTCCACGTTGGTGGCTTTAGAATCGTTGATAAACGCGATTCCATCGACCACGCCCGCCGGTTCGAGCCGGTGAGCCGCATTCTGAAACGTTCGTAATCCCTCGGCAATGTGTTCCGACGAGACTCCCACCGACTGAGCTGCCAACACAGCCGCCAGCATATTGATGGCATTATGTGGGCCTTTCAGGGGTAAATCGGTAATGGGCAGGGTGAAACAGTCCTCGCCATTTTGGGCAGTAAGTTCACCATTTAGGAAAAACCCACCGGGGCTGACTGGCTGCTCCAGCGAAATGGGCAACGCATTGGGAGCCAGCGAACGATTGGCTAACTTAGCTACAATTGCCGGACTTTCCTGAAAATAAATAAAGTCGTCGCCGGGCTGCATATTCTGCAAAATCCGAAACTTGGAGGCCACGTAGTTCTGAAACGAATAGCCATATCGGTCGAGATGGTCGGGGGTGATGTTGAGCAACACGGCTATGTTGAGCCGGGTGTCATACATCGTATCTAACTGGAAACTGCTGATTTCCAGCACAAACCAATCGAACGTGTCGTTGATTACCGCCTTGGCAAAGCTGTCGCCGATGTTTCCAGCCAGGCCAACCTTGAAACCAGCGGTTTTCAGGAGATGATAAATTAGGAGGGTTGTGGTGGTTTTGCCGTTGCTGCCCGTAATGCCAATCAGTTTGGCGGTGGTGTAGCGGGCAGCAAACTCAATCTCTGAAATGACGGGAATTTCCCGCGCTTTCAGGGCCTGAATCAGCGGTATGGTGTCGGGAATACCCGGACTTTTTACGACTAAATTAGCCTGTAAAATCCGGTCTTCGGTGTGGCTTCCTTCCTCAAAGTCAATGGAATGCTGGCGCAGTTCGTCACGGTATTTGTCCTTCAGGCCACCCCGATCCGACAAAAACACGTCGAATCCTTTGGCTTTTCCCAGCAGGGCTGCTCCAACACCACTTTCTCCGCCACCTAGAATAACTAATTTTTGCCCATCCATGCGGGCAAAAATAAGCAAAACAAAAAGCCCCGACCAGTTTGGCCGGGGCTTTTGATTGGTATTTGGCGTAAATTAGGCGAGAACCTCCTCCCTTCTTGAGATACGCATCCGGTTGGCGGCTTTCACAATCATGAAAATCACCCAGGCAACAATTAGAAACTGAACAATAGAGTTCAGAAAGTTACCGTACCGTATGGCCACTTCAGGGGCAGTACCGACCGCTTCTTTCAGAACAACTTTCAGTTGGGTGAGATCGACCCCGCCAAGGGCCAGTCCAACAACAGGATTAATAATATCCTCCACCAGCGAAGAGATGATTTTGCCAAAGGCAGCACCAATGAACAGACCAACGGCCAAATCCAAAACATTGCCTTGGGCAACGAACGTGCGAAATTCTTTTAACATAGCAAAATAAGTTTAGGCAAGAGATGAGTTTGTAAGACGCTGAAAGCTAAGAATTGTCTCGAATTGAGCCAAGCTTTTAACTATCTTTTCATACTGCTACGGAGCCAGCCAAATTACTTCTTGCGGAAGGTTGTGGTGTTGTAGAGTAAGCCAATGGCCAATGTCTGTTGAAGTTGCCAATCTTGTGAGAAATCTTTGTCGAAAAGTGAAATCACGCCTAATGTAGTGCTAAGGTATTTATTGATTTTAGCTGTGGCAATTAAGTCAATGCGATGATCAATCGCATCCAGCGTTTGGTAATTGGCAAACATCTGGTAGCGGGCGTTGATGTTGATGTTGTCTGTAACGTTTTTGTTCAAAGCCGCCTGCAATTGCAACGCCAGCCACTCCGTCCGAACGGTTTTGCCCGCTTCCACGCCAAAAGCCGTGGCCGTGCGGTCGGGCCGCGAAATGCCATCGGTTCCTTTCCGAACACGAACAATATCATCGTTCACGAATGTCAGGCGGGGAGCAAATGGGCTTACCCGTAACGAAAACCAATCGTTTGGCCGGTAAGCAACTCCCCAGGCTGCCGTTAGCTGAGCGGGGGCAAAAAAGCCCGAAATCTGCTGACGGGTCGTGTTGGCCGGAATCTTGTCGTATTGATAGCCCGGAGCAAGAAACGTATTGAATGTTCCCGACATGAAAATGTCCCACTTCGGAGCGATTTTCTGACCCAAGACCGAGTTGATGAACAACTGATCAGCGGCTTTCCGGCTCGTGCCGCGCTGATTGATATAGCCCAACTGAAAATCACCCGTGTTGTCCCACGATGTTTTTCCTTTCTCATACAAGGCCCGTGAGGAGATAACCAGCCCTAATGCGGTAGAATTAACGCCACCCCCAACCCAGTTGCTAAATGAGGCCTGATTGATGTTAACCCCACCACTGAACGATTTTTGCCAGTAGGTTGTGTCGCGTTTGATCTTGAGGGTATCCTCAAAATTTTTTGTCGGCGTTTCCTGTGCCTGAGCAACTAAATAAGTGAGCCAAACAAGTACGGTAAGCACTATTGTTTTCATCTTTTACAGTAGTTAGTGTAACAAAAAAAGACCCGCCATTGTGGCGGGTCTGAACGCTAAAAAACTTCAACCTTTCGGGATTGGAGAGTTTGCAGCGGGAATATGGTGGTTGTTACTCCCGTTTGCAGCGTAAGCGAGGTATTATCAATGCTGACTATTGCCCCTTTCACCTCGTCAATTTGGATTACCTGACCCACTTTGTAGCGGTCTTTGGAGTAAAACGACGACAAAATATTGGCCATCACATCGCGTGAAGCAATTCCGTATCCCACGGCGAAGGCGAAAATAATGCCGCCAATGAGCAGGTTAAAACTCGATTCGAGGAGTTCGGTATTGATGCCCGCCTGCCCCAGCGCACTGATGATAGTGATGATCAGGAAAAAGAAAAATACGATAGATCCCAGCAGTTTTGCTGATGCAATCTTAAAGGTCTGACACAATGTTATAACGGCCCTTTTCAAGCCATCAGCCACCAATATTCCTATTTGAAGCATGATGGCAGCCGCGATCAGTTTAGGAATAAAGTTAACCAGCGACAGCACCATGCCCGTTATGGCAGCTACGCCCAACGTTTCGGTGGCGGCTGTAATAAACACCAGCAAAATGAAGTAATACAGAACCTTAGAGACAATTTCGCTCAGTTTGATCTCCGTCTGTAGTTGCCTGATAAAGTCAATTTCGTTCAGTTTGGCCCCGATCTTGTCGAAGCCAACCTTTTTTAAAACACGGCCAACAATGGCCGCCACCGACTTGGCCACCAGGGTGCCAATGAGGAGAATAACAACGGCTCCAACCAGCTTGGGTACAAAATCCACAAACTGATTGATAAGCGTTTGAAAGGTATTAATCAGGATTTCGACAATATTTGGCAAATTACTCATGGTCAGTCGGTGGGTTTACTGGTGATGCAAACAAAGAGGAAATTACACTCAAAAAGTCGCCAATATACAGTTCGGCAATCTGGAGACTATTTCTGATTGAGTCGATTTCTGATACTAGTTCCTCCTGAATGTGTGGAGGGCAGAGGTCAGTGGGTTCGATGTCTTTAAAGTTCTCCATAAGGTTGTGCTGGTTAAAAGCGCAATGGCCATTTCGTTATAATATATCTCAGAGCCAGCAGAAGCCACATGACAACACCCTCCAGATAGTATTTACGCAGTTTGTCTTTAGCTCGTTTAAGCCGCATTTTCACCGCGCTTTCCGTTACCTTCGTCATATCGGCGATATCCCGTATGCTAAAGTCATCCTGATATTTCATCATCAAAAGACTTTTCTCGTCGGCATTCAACTGCTCCAGCGCGTTCCGAAGCCCAACAGACTGCATTTCGGCAATTTCAGCATCGTTATTATCGCTGTAGTCGGGCACCCGGTCAATGTCTTCGGTTAAAAATTCATTGCTACGACGAGTGCGCGTGTGGTCGGTACAATAATTATAGGTAACTGAATAAAGCCAGGTCGCAAATTTTGCCTGCTCTTTGAACCCGCCCAACTTGATAATCAACTTCATAAAAATGTCGTGGGTAAAGTCTTCGGCACGGGCTGAGTCTTTAGTAAACGACAGGCACTTCCGATACACCTTATCACAATACCGTGTGTATAGTGCTTCAAAGTATTGGTTCCGCTGCGTATCAACGTAGAGACGCACCAGTTCCTCGTCAGTGTATTGTTTCATGGGTAAGAGTTGCCCTGTAAGACCAGTAAAATATGGGAAAGTAACAGTTGACTAAAGAATAATTAACAGTAAAGCTCCAAATATACAGTCCTTGTCATACGAAAACAAAGAAGCCCGACCAAGATTGGCCGGGCTTCTTATATATTTAACAAACAGTTAATTAACCAATAGCAACCCGCTTAAAAGCTGAAATGGTCAATCCTTTTGATGTTTTTTCGAGGAGTTGAGCAATCGTCAACGAGTTATCTTTAACAAACTCCTGGTTCAGCAGGGTGTTGTCTTTGTAGAACTTGTTCAACTTACCCAGTGCGATTTTTTCAAGCATCGCTTCGGGCTTGCCTTCCTGACGGGCCTGCTCTTTACCAATTTCGATTTCGCGCTCCACAATAGTGGCATCAACGCCATCTTTGTCGAGGGCGACCGGCTTCATAGCGGCAACCTGCATGGCCACATCGCGGCCTACTTCGTTCACGTCGGTTTCGTTGGTATTGTTCATAGCTACCAGAACGCCCAATTTGCCGTTCGAGTGGATATAAGACACCACCTTCTCGGCAGACACGTTCTCGTAAGAAATGACATCCACTTTCTCGCCAATTTTACCCATCAGATCGGTAATATGGTCCTGAAGTGAACGGCCATCGGCCTGACTTGTTGCCAGCAACGCTTCTTTGCTCTCCGCATTGGTCGAAACGGCCGTGCTGATAATGGCCATAGCCAGATTCTGGAAATCAGGTACTTTAGAAACAGGCTCCGTTTCGCAGGCTAAGGCAATGATTTTACCATTGTTACCTTCAGAATTAACGTGTGCCAGTACTACACCCTCAGAAGTTGTATTGCCAGCCCGCTTGTCAGCGATTTTTTGACCCTGTTTGCGCAGAATTGCTTTAGCCTCATCAAAATTGCCATCGGCCTCAGTCAAGGCTTTTTTGCAGTCCATCATGCCGGCTCCGGTCTCTTGCCGAAGTTTATTTACGTCTGCTGCCGTGATTGCCATAAGAAATGTATGTAAGTTAAACGGTTGTCAAAAGAATGTATGTCTGCCAATCAGACATGAACTATAACGAAGTAGCCCATAGCGGCTGACTACGGGCTACTTTGGTAAGTTGAAAGTTGTTAGTTAAGAGTTGCATTTCCGACAAGTTGGCCCCATCTAACGACTAGCTTTTAACTCTATCCAGCTTCTTTAGCAGTGGCAACGGGTGCCGTAGCTTCAACTTCGGGGGCAGTTTCGGCCTCAGGCTCAGCAACCGCAACAGGAGCGGCAGCAGCTACGGGAGCCACATCAGCACCTTCGGCAGCGGCCTGACGGCTATCGCTGGCACGTTTTGCTTCTTCTTCCTCCTGCAAACGCTGATCGTCTTTGTCCTGCTTCCGTTCCATCAGACCTTCTTCGATGGCCTTCCCGATGGCAAGCGTAATCAGGGCAATCGACTTATACGCATCGTCGTTAGCCGGAATCGGGAAATCAACCACTTCGGGGTTCGAGTTCGTATCGCACATAGCAAACACCGGAATACCGAGCCGCTTGGCTTCGGCAACCGCAATGTGCTCGCGCTTTACGTCCACGATAAACAGGGCGGCAGGCAGACGGGTAAGGTCAACGATACCACCTAATACGCGGTCTAATTTTTCTTTGTCACGCGACATAGTCAATCGCTCACGCTTGGCAATGTTGCTCGACGTTGTTTCGTCTTTCAGCATTTTCTCCAGCGTCTGGAGTTTCTTCATCGACTTCCGCACGGTGGCAAAGTTGGTGAGCATTCCACCGAGCCAACGGTCGGTTACGTAAGGCATTTTCAGGCGACGGGCCTCTTCGGTCACGATTTCCTGAGCTTGCTTTTTCGTAGCGACGAACATCACTTTGCGGCCTGAGCGCACAATGCCTTTCATCGCTTCGGCGGCCTGATCGAGGCTGGCGAGCGTTTTGTTCAAGTCGATAATATGGATGCCGTTTTTCTCCATGAAGATATACGGAGACATCCGGGGGTCCCACTTACGCGTAAGGTGGCCAAAATGCACACCAGCGTCGAGCAGGTCTTTATATTCGATTTGTGCCATTTTCGTTTTGAAAATATGGTTGTAATAAGTGATACGCAGCACCGCTCGTCGGCATCTTCTAAGAGCAGTCTGGACTTTGGCAGTGAACAGTGACAGTCCGGCAGCCAGCAGTAAATAATTTTAACCACTGATCGCTGATCGCTGATAACTGAAATTAACGCTTGCTGAACTGGAACCGCCGACGAGCTTTGGCACGACCGTATTTCTTACGTTCTACCATCCGCGAGTCGCGCGTCAGGAAGCCCTCTTTTTTCAGAGCAGGGCGGAACTCAGCATTCAGTTCAACTAAGGCGCGGGAGATAGCCATCCGCGTAGCTTCGGCCTGACCGGTAGTTCCACCGCCCCGAACGTTCACTTTCACGTCGTAGCCACCGGTGCCATTGACTGAGGCAAAAGGCTGGTTCAGAATGATTTGCAGAATTTCAGACGGGAAGTACTGCTTGTACTCTTTCCCGTTCACCAGAATGTTTCCGGTACCGGCTGACAGATAGACGCGCGATACGGCGGTTTTCCGACGACCAATGGCATTGATACGATCCATTTGTTAGAGAGTAATTGTGGTTGGTTGCTGGGCTGCGTGTGGATGCTGATCGCCAGCATAAACGTGCAGATTGCCGTAAATTCTCCGGCCCAGGCTGTTCTTAGGCAACATGCCTTTGATGGCCATTTCCAGAATCCGCTGCGGATGTTTTTCGAGCAGAATCCGGGGGCTTGCGAAACGTTGTCCACCGGGATAACCCGTATGGCGTACATAGACCTTATCGGTCATTTTCTTACCAGTCAGACGCACTTTTTCAGCGTTGATGATGATTACGTTGTCGCCACAGTCAACGTGTGGCGTGAAGTTGGTCTTGTGTTTGCCGCGAATCATAAAGGCAATTTTACTGGCCAGCCGACCTAATATTTGCCCTTCTGCGTCAATCACAACCCAGTCCTTCTGTACCGTATCACTGTTGGCAGAGATGGTTTTATAACTGAGCGTATTCACTGTTTGTATTGATAATTGGTTGATTACGAATGCGTTGTGCAAAAAAAGCACGCACCCCGCCTTAAAACGGGAGTGCAAATATAGGAGTTATGCCGCTGAAATACAAAGGGAAACGGGAAAAAAGGAAGGAGAGGAAAGTGGAAGGGGATGAAGCAATCAAATGTATCTGGGTTTCTTCACCTTCGGCCCTTTCCTGCTTCCTCCCTTCTCCTTACTTTTGTTCCAATTATTCTTCAAAAACTATCAACCAATGCCTGAAATACAGTATACCACCGACCGGGGAGTGGCTATTATCACCTGGAATATGAGTACATCGCCCATGAACGTGCTCAATGAGGTGTCGATCCCGGAGTTTGAAACAGCTCTGAATCAGGCTTATACCGACGAATCGGTGAAGGGTATCATCATCACATCGGCCAAACCGGAGTTTGTGGCCGGGGCCGATCTGAAAATGATTCTTCGCAACAACAATGGCGACCCCAGCCAGATGCTGCAGGTTTCTGCCGGCCTGAACCGGGTTTTTCGGGCGATGGAAGTGAACGGCAAACCCGTGGTGGCGGCCATCAAC
>JAJAYX010000617.1 GCA_026785985.1 Rudanella sp.
ACCCGCTAACGCCGGTGCATCGGGAAAGCCTGTGTCCATCCGCTGTCCAAAATGCGGCACCATCAGCCGGTCCGCAGGCGATGTTGCGCTCCCCCCTGTGGCCCCTCCCCGTGCGGCACCACGGCTCGCCCAGACCGTGGTGCTCAACGAGCGGCCCTCGATGGACGCTACCGGGGTCATTGGCTGGTTGGTAGTACACGACGAGAATACGACCGCCCAGACGTTCCCGCTCCGCGAGGGGCGCAACGTGGTTGGCCGCTGGTCGGAAAACAAACCCGCCGACGTGATGATTGCCACGCAGGATCCATACATGAGTCGCAACCACTCGGTCATCGAAGTCATTCGCCTGGTGAACGGGCCGTACCAGTACCTGATTTCGGACTGCGGCAGCACCAACGGTACGTTCATCAACGCTAATCCCGACCAGCGGCTGTCGGCTTACGATCAGGTATATCTCTACGACGGCGACACCATTCAGATGGGCCGCACGAAGGTGGTGATCAAAACCGGGCAGTCGGCCCTAACCTCTACGCAGGCGGGCCGGGTGGTTGGCCAACATAAGTACCTTAAAACCATTATTGTCTGATGCAAACACGATTCGCGACCGATTACCAGTTGGCTCCGCCGGTAGCACTCAGTGAGGTGGGCGGGCGCACCAACAACGAAGACGCCGTTTACCCCCCCGTTGGCGAGGCCACCCCGTTGGACCGGCTCTTTGTGGTGTGCGACGGAATGGGCGGGTTAGCCAAAGGTGAAGAAGCCAGCCGCTTGGTGAGCGAATCGGTAGGCGCGTTCCTTAGCGTGTATAGTGGCCCGTCCGATGGGCAGGCGATCAACCGGGCCGTTGCGGAGGCCGAAGCCGCGCTCGATGACTACCTGATCCGGCACCCATCGGCCATAGGGATGGGCACGACGCTCGCCCTGCTGCACCTGCACGAGGAAGGTGCGACGGTGGCCCACATCGGCGACAGCCGGGTCTATCAGTTTCGTGATGGAGCCGTGCTGTTCCAGACCGAAGACCACAAACTGGTGAACGACTGGCTCCGGCGCGGATTGATTACGCTTGAACAGGCCGCCACTCACCCCAATCGAAACGTGGTGACCCGCGCCATTCAGGGCCGTTCGGTGCAAACCGCCCAGCCCGACGTACAGTACCTAACCGACCTGCGGGCGGGCGATTATTTTCTGCTTTGCTCCGACGGCCTGATCGAAGCCCTCACGGATGCCGATCTGTGCTCGATGTTATTTTGTAACAACACGCCTGCCGCCAAGGTCGAGGCCATCCGGCAGGCGTGCCAAAATCACACGAGCGACAACTTTTCGGCGTATCTGCTCCACCTCCAACCCTTGTCTGACCCGCTATGACTGGCCGACTTATCCAAACCTATCGTATTGAGGAGCTGCTGGGCGAAGGCGGCATGGGAACGGTGTTCCGGGCCACCGATACCGTGCTCGAACGGCCCGTTGCCCTCAAGATGCTCCGGGCCGAACTGCTCACCCAGCCGCAGTTTCTGGACCGTTTTCGCGCCGAAGCCCAGATTCTGGCCAGACTCAATCACCCCAACGTGGCCACGCTCTATAATTTCGTGCGCGAAGAAGGAGACTATTATATGGTCATGGAGTTTGTGGAGGGACAGACGCTCGAAGCGTGGCTGGGGCAATACGGTCCCCTGCCGGTTGAGCTGGCCGTGCAGGTCGTGCAGCAGGCCCTCGAAGGGCTGGCCCACGCCCACAAACGGGGTATCCTGCACCGCGACCTCAAGCCCGCCAACCTGATGGTCACGCCGGAAGGGGTGGTGAAACTGACCGACTTCGGCATTGCCCGCATTATAGGCAGTCAGCGCCTGACGCAGGTAAACGGCCTGGTCGGAACGCCCGCCTACATGGCCCCGGAGCAGATTCAGGGGCTGGAACCATCGCCCCAGTCGGACATTCACGCCATGGGTTTAGTGCTGTACGAACTGCTGAGCGCGCAGGTGCCGTTTGCCACGACGAACCAGTTCGAGACGATGGAGCGGGTGATGCGGATGGTGCCGCCCCCGTTGCGACCACAACTGGCCGGGTTGCCGATGGCTCTGGACGACATTCTGGAAAAGGCACTCCAAAAAGACCCGGCCGCTCGCTTCGCCGATGCCCGCACGTTCCAGAAGACGCTCTTTTCGGTGGCTCCCTACACCTCGTCGCTCAACGATTTGGCCGTGTCTGTTTACCAGCGGCCGGTTTCGCCCCCGTTGGCAACACCCGATCTGGGAAATACGCTGATTGATAAGCTACCCATGGGTGAGGCCGCTGTTTCGCTGCCTGCTTTCCCGGTATCACCAGCCCGCCCGGTTGAATCCCCCGCCAGGCCGAGAACCGTACCAGACCGTCAGGAAGCGAAGCCAACACCTCCGCCGACGGCCAAACCGGCAGGGCCAATCCCGGAGTTGAAAGCCGCGGCACCTCCGGCAAGGCCGGACGAGGTTCCCGTCCGCCCCGCCCGGCCGGAAGCGCCCCGCCCGGCCCGGTCTCGCTGGAAACGGGTTGCCTTGTGGGTCGTTGGTATTTTGTTAGGCTTCGTCGTTCTGAGCAACATCCTCTATGGGCCGGGTCGGGACAAGACCGCGACTCAAACAGCCGACTCCACGGCAACGGCTGTGCCTTTGGCCGACAAATCACCGGATGTTTCGCCGGAGCGGAACAAAACCAGAGAGGGTATACCCGCCGTTGCAAAACCGAACAAACTTCGCCCGAAGGCAGCCGATACACCGGCGAAAGCAGCCCTTTACGCAAAAGATCCGACTAAGGAAGTTTCTAAGTCCTCGTTCAAGCC
>JAJAYX010000618.1 GCA_026785985.1 Rudanella sp.
GGGGTTTTGCCACCCCCCCCCCCGGTGGGTTAATCCAAAACCCGCTGGTACATCGGCCCGGTCAATAACGCGGCTGCTCACTTTTATGATAGGGATCGTATCGTTTGGGCAAAATTTGATGGCATTCGATAATAGATTCTGAAAAAGCTGCCGCATTTGAAGGGGATCGGCCAAAGGAACGGGTAAATTGAGATGCTCAATGACAGCCTTACTTTGATGAAAAGCAGCCCAAAGCTCATTTTCACGTAGAACATCAAGTAAAGCAGTCAGGTTGACGGGCTTAAATAATTCCTGGCGGGTTTCGATTCGCGAATAGTCCAACAAATCATGAATGAGTAGCCGCATCCGTTTGGCAGAGTCGTTTATGCGCCGAATAACATCGGTGGCACCCACGTTGAACTGCCCGGCATACTGCGTGTGGAGTACATTGGAGAAAGAGGTGATTTTGCGCAGGGGTTCCTGCAAATCATGCGAGGCTATAAACGCAAAGGACTGTAAACTTTCGTTCGAGCGTTTGAGCTCATGGTTGGCTTTTTCGAGTTGCTGCCGTTGCTCCCGCATGGCCGTAATGTCCTGGGTAACCACCACGATGCCGTCGTTTAAGCGGGCTACCGAGAAATCGTACCAGCCCTTTCCCCGGGGAAACTCCATGCGGGCGGGTTTGCCCGTTGCCACCACCTCTTTGTAGAGGGCAAACAACGGCGTTTCCAGAATGCCCGGAAAAAACTGCGACATACGCCGGTGCAACACCTTCTCAATGGGTAGTTGAACCAAAGTAGCGGCTGTTTGATTGAGCCGGATCATGCGAAAATCAACAATCTCCCCCGCTTCGTTGCGGATGCTCTCATTCACCACAATCGCCGTTGGGGTGGTGTTCATCACCTGTTCGAGCAGGTCATTTTGCTGCTGAAGGGTAATCTCGGCCTGTTTCTGTTTGGTAACGTCAACCGACGAGATGACCACTCCGTCGCCACAAGCCGATACGGTTCCCAAAACCCAGACATCCAGCCCGTCGTGGTTGTAATGCAATTCATACGGCTGAGATTGCCCTGTTTCGACCACAGCTATATACCGGGTTAACAGGCCCGTTTGGATGGTATTCGGAAAAGCCTCCGTCAGCAGGCAACCAACCACCTCGGTTTCAGGTCGCCCGGTTTGGACCAGAAAAACAGCATTGACCAGCGTGATACGGAAGTCGATGATTTGACCACGCTCGTCCCGAACTGCGTCGTAGGCCGAAACAGCCGTTTGCACCGTATCCAGAACGGTGCGGTTAAACTCGGCCAGTTTAATTTTTTCGCGCTCGGCCCGGCGCAACTCCGTCATGTCGAGTGCGTTGGCGACAACCCCATCCTGCCAGGCCGAAACGACTACGTCAAACGATTTCTCGACACCATCCACAAACGTGGTCTGCACAAACTGACTGCTCACGCCGGTTTCGGCCACCCGGCTATAGGTCTTGAAAAAAGGCGACTCCCGCATGAGGGCCTCCTGTTCGGCCAGCGACAGCGACATATCAGCCGACAACCGGACACTGGTCGAAAGCAGTTCAACCAACGTTTGTGCGGTTGCCTTGTCGGGGGGCAAATTTGCCATCCGGGCATTCACTTCATTGCGAAAAAGAGGCTTAAAGTCAATGATTTGACCGGCCTCGTTGCGAATGGCTTTGTGGCTCGAAATTCCCACCTTCGAGCTATTCTGAACGCTTTCCAACAGGGCCGTTCGTTGCCGAAGCGTTTCTTCGGTTCGTCGGTATTCGCTCACGTCAGTCCAGGTAATCACCAGCCCATCGCCGAGTTTGGTGGTTTTCAGATTCGCCCAGACATTGAGACCATCGAGTTCGTAGTGAATCTCCATCGAATCAGGTACTCCTGTTTCAATTGTGCGGGCATAGAAGGCAAACACGCCTGTTTTGTAGATGCCCGGAAAGAGTTTTCCCAGCGGCTTCCCCACCATGTCGGCCACGGTCAGTTGTACAAACCGGGCGGCTTCATCATTGACGGTTGTGAACAAAAAATCGTCAACCGTGCCGTCGGCCCGGCGGATGACCCGGCACACCACCACCCCGCAGGTAACGCTGTTGAGAATGGATTCGATGAAGCGGTCATGCGACTGTTCTTCGGAGTCGATACCAGCCACCGGGTCGGCTATTCTGCCGCTGCTAATTAGTACTCCGTCTTCCAGTTTCGAGGCCATCACCTCGCACCGATGCCCCGAACCGTCGTGTTGCCAATGGCAGTCCATGTCGAATCGAACGGCCCGCCCACTGTCCATAATGAGACTGAGTTGCCGGATCAGATACGGCGCGTCCTGCTTCTGAGCCAGTTGACTGATGCGTTCCCCGATGGGATTTGTGTGCGGATGATTCCACAAACGAAGGGGGCTATTGCTGACCGTCGCCAGCCGAAAATCGACGATCTGATCTGTATTGTCCCGCACCGCATGGTAAATTACCAGGCTATCGAGCGACGAACTAAGGGTGGTAAGTGGCGACAATGGGGTAGGGGTAGAGGTGGATGACATAGTAGGAGAGAACAAGTTTACGGCAGTACGGCTAACTATAAGGTAAAGCCCTCAAATTATATATTTGCTACCATGCTAGCAAGTTGGTATGTTTAGGTTGTCATTAACTATACACTTTATGAAGTATTGCATGGTAAAAGTAGTAAATTATACTGAAACTACTTAAGTATTCTTAAGAATTAACCGAAATGTTATAGTAAGAATATTGGCTTTCTAACCGTGTTTATTTTCATCATCAATATCCTGTTTCACTGGTCAGTACAATCATTTTGTCGCCAACGGCGGCAACTCACACGTTACCTTGCTGATATCCCGCGAGATGGATTTGAAATTGTTACCCGCGTCGATGTTGGCGAATTGGGCGTTTTTGTTGTTTTTCAGACAAATGGGCGATTGAGATTTGGAGGCTTTTTCGTCCACAATACCATCCCAGATAATGTCGGGGACGTTTTTGCCAAAGTGGAGTTTGAAGCGGAACATCATCCCCATGCGGCCTTTATAGGTCGGATGCACCGCCGGGCGGCTGTAGGTGTTGTCGTGAATCGAAATCTGCGAAGGGTAGGGGTAATAAAGCGAGTCTTTGATGGGTTCTTCGGTCACGAAATAGCTGATGATGCTCGTCCCCATCGACTTGTTATTGATGATCTGATTGTTGAAAATCTCGACATTGTTGGTGGCCAGAATAGTGACTCCCGTGCCCGCCGGAACCTGCGCCACAATGTTGCCTTTGGGGGCGAAATTGTCGAAGTTGTTGTTTTCGATCAAGTTGTTATACACCCGCACATTGCCGCCTTTTTTCTGCACCAAATCGGGTAGGTCGAACACCAAAATGCCCCCTGTGTTCTCGTAAGCGTGGTTATCATAGACATCGGCCCCGATGGAATTCTCGATTTCGATGCCCGCTACATTGTGATAAGCTACGGAGTTTCGCACCACAATCTGCTTCGATTGGCCCACATAAATTCCCGCATCCGACGCGCCAACCGCCGTGCAGCTTTCGATGGTCACGTTCTGGCACTGCACCGGGTAAAGGCCATAAGAGCCGTTGGTTTGGTTGGGTTCGCCGGTCCACTCCACCTTCACATTGCGAAAGGTGATGCCGTTCACGTTCATGGTCTTGATGCAGTCGCCTTTGGTGTCCTGAATAGTCAGGTTTTCGATCACGATATTCTGCCCGTTGGTCACGCGCAACCCCTCGGCTCCCTCGCTCTGATTTTTGAACGACAGCACCGTTTTATCAGCCCCGGCTCCCCGAATGGTGATGTTCTTTTTGTCCTGCAACGACAAACTACTGGCCAACACAAATGTCCCGGCGGGCAGGTCGATAGTGGCTCCGTCGTCGGCCATGATCAGGTCGGTCTGGATCTTTTTCTGGATGTCGGCCTGGGCAAAGGCGGTGGTAGTGGCCGTAGCGAGGAGAAATAGAAGGTTGAAAAAGCGGTTCATAGGATTTTGGATTGGGGAATCGTTGTGGTTCGGATTGGGCGTGCTTCAGAGAGTAATGATAGGTAATTTTTCTGACAATTTTTCAACCCCGCAACCCCACCACAAACTCAGTGCCTTCACCCTCCACACTCTCCACCATCAGGGTACCGCCATGCCCCTTGGTCACGATGTATTAACTCAGCGACAAGCCCAGTCCCGTACCTGACATGGGGCGAGTTCAGATGTCAAAAAGTGATTCCATCGTAATAATCTGGTCTATATTTTGGCGACTGTAATTGTTTGGTTTCAGTCCATAAGTAGTGATAATGGTATTGAAAATGTGCTTTTTGTTTTTGGTGTGGTAATTAAAAATCGTTCGCTTATTTCGTAGGTTTTCGGCCATCTCTTTGTCAATGATGAGTTCATCGGCCAAAAATTTAATCTCACACAAATGAATCGTATTATCGGCTCGTTCAATCAATAGATCTATCTGAGTTCCCGCTAAACCATCTTTGGGTTTGGCAAAAAACGATGAAGTAGCCGTGCTAATCCCCGCAATGCCCAGGGCTTTTTTAAGGGGCAAAATATGGCTCATGCACACATTTTCGAAGGTATAACC
>JAJAYX010000619.1 GCA_026785985.1 Rudanella sp.
AGTTGGTAGTCTACGAAAATTTAGCGTTTTCGCAAGCCAACTTGTCCTACCCGCAATGGGTAGCTGGCACGATAGGCTAATGTTGATCCACAAAAACATATTATTCCTCTGTACCCGGCATTTTTTGCGGATTCACATACTGAAGGCGCGAAATCTTGCCAAAGTCCCGGTCATTGTCTGACAGCAAAATCAGGTCGTGAATCAGGGCTGTTGCCGCAATGATTGCGTCTGGAATTTTTATTCGATAGACCTGCCGAATTTCTACCGTTTTTCGGATTATCTCCTCTGAGATAGTCCATTCCTTAACACGGCTTAAAAATGTAATGACATCGTCAACAGTCGAAATATCAGTAGGTTTCCAACTTAGTTTATAAAGCTTATATGTATGTCAGACATAGGGATACGGCTCAGAAATAATTGCCCCTGAACCGATATTTCTCCTGTGAATGACTTGCTGACAATGTTGGTGTCGATCAAATAGGTCTTTCCCATGAATCACGCAGTGTAGTCATTTCATCGGAAAGTCTCTGTTTTTCACTATCGGGTAGATGCTTCCAAATCCCCTGTTTTCAACGAATAAATCATAAGATAAGTTGATTTTGAGTCACTCCCTCACGTCAATCCGATACAGCGTTGAGTTGATACTGCTGATGACACTGCCCTCGCGGAAGGGTTTCCTGATAAGCTGGTTTTTTTCCGAATCAATCTGAACCTCAAGGGTATTGAAACGTTTCAGTGGCCCCTCGAAATACGATACGGGAATAGTGTACCCTGCCCCAACGGGCATAGCTTCAACTAACGTACCTTAAAAGTGAATAGGAGGAGTGTTTGGCCCGTTTTCTGGTCGTTTGATGCTGGTTCGCAGAGTGCCTGGACGGAATCCTAAAGCTGCAAATTGTTCTTGATTTCCCGAATCCGTTCCGTAAATACCAACTCCTCGAATTTTACGTGGGGTTCGCAAATGGCATCCAGCAATTCCATAACGGCGGGGTGGTGTGGAATGCGTTTGCCCGTTTGAACACTGATGTATTTAGACGTGACCCACAGCACATTTTTGAGTTGCCGACTGGCATCATCGGTCATGTAGTGTTCGGTTACGGTGGTATCTTCGGTGAAGTGAATAATTCGCGACCGGATTCGTACCCACTCGCTCACCAGTGCAGGCCGGATATAGGCAATCTGATGCTGATAGACCACCCAACTGGTGTCCAATTCCCGAAATAACTGGCCGGGATTGAAATCATAGAGTTTGGCTACCTGATCTTCGCGGGCGTTGAAATAATAATCGAAATATTTAGCGTTATTGAGGTGCTGGAGCGGGTCGCAGTCCTGAAACCGGATAATGGTTCGCGCTTCTGTTTCGGTGGGGTAACTTTTGAGAGGGTCGCGTTTGAACATGAGCAATGCGTAGTTTTTTTGCAAGATTAAGCAACCCCGCGCTTTGTTCGGCACACATTTCAGAGAGATATTTGCGTTAATCCAATTAAATCAACTAAAAATCATAATTTCCTTATTTATGAACGCATTAACTCGCTTAACTTTTCTTTTTATTGTAGGAAGTCTTCTCGTTTCGTTTGCTCCTAAACACCGACTTGTAGCGGACAACCCCAATGCGGTGTTAGGCACATGGCTCAATGGCACTAAGCGCGGCCACATTCAGATCTACAAACAGGGCGATAACTATTTTGGCAAACTGATCTGGCTAAAAGACCCCAATGACCCCGCCACCAGCAAACCGAAGTTAGATGGCAAAAACCCCGATGCCAGGCTGAAGGCACGCCCATTGCTGAACATGAACATCATGACCAATTTCGAGTTCGACGGGGGCAATGTTTGGGACGAGGGCAAAATTTATAATCCCGAAGATGGAAAAACCTACAGCTGCAAAATGACGCTGAAAGATGCCAACACCCTCGATGTGCGCGGATACGTCGGGATTTCGCTCATTGGCAAAACGCAGGTCTGGACACGGATTAAATGACAGTTGAGACTTTACTAATTGGTGCGGGGCCAGCGGGCCTGGCTATGGCGGGGCAATTGGCTCAACGTGGCCAGACTTCGTTTACTGTCCTGGAAGCCAGTGACTATGTGGGGGTTGCGTGGCGAAACCATTATGACCGGCTCCACCTGCACACCGTGAAAGAACACTCGGCCCTGCCCCACCTCCCCTACCCTGCCGACTACCCGACTTACGTCTCGCGGCTTCAGGTGGTGGAGTATATGGAGCAATATGCTGCCCATTTTGGTATCAAGCCCCGGTTCAATCAGCCGGTTAATCGTATTCGCCGAACCGCCGACGGGCTGTGGGAAGTGACCACACCAACCGACACTTTTCGGGCCGAACGGGTGGTGGTGGCCACGGGCTATAACCGCATTCCGAACCAACCCGAATTGCCGGGCCTGCGCGATTTTCGGGGCATTGTCTGGCACAGCTACGAATACCGAAACGGGGCCGCATTCCACGACGAGAAGGTGCTGGTGGTGGGCATGGGCAACACGGGGGCCGAGATTGCCCTCGACCTGCTCGAACACGGGGCCAAACCAACCATTTCGGTGCGCGGGCCGGTGAGCATTGTTAAACGCGATATGTTTGGCCGACCCACCCAGCCCTCGGCCATTTTCCTGAATAAATTTCCCAATTGGTTCTACAATCCCCCTTTATGTCGTTCCATACCATTTCGCAATACTATACCGAAGTTGATAAGATTTACCAGTTTGGTGGTAATCGCAAGGAAACCGCCATTCGGAGTAGTTTTTATAACCTCCTCAATAACAGCTACGCCCAACCCAAAGACCTGTTTCTGATTCAGGAACTCGATTTTCGGTTGCCCAATGGCAAGATCGTGTATCCCGATGGTACGCTCAAAGATTCGTTGCGGTTGGATTGGGGTTACAGGCAAACCAAACACACCACCGACGACCTGAACCGCGAAATCTAAAATAAATTTGCCGCCGGGTATCCCAATTC
>JAJAYX010000620.1 GCA_026785985.1 Rudanella sp.
ACGCAAGATTTTGCGTCTCCCTCGCGTCAGCAAAAAACCATCCCTCGCGTCAGCAAAAAACCATCCCTCGCGTCAGCAAAAAACCATCCCTCGCGTCAGCAAAAAACCATCCCTCGCGTCAGCAAAAAACCATCCGGTGAGGAAGACGCAAAATCTTGCGTCTCTACATTTTTCACTGCCCTTCGGTAATTACTTCGCCTTTGAACGAGAGCGTCACGCTGCCACCTTCGGCGTTTGAATCAACCGAGATCGTTTTGTTGAACGCGCCCACGGCTGCCGCGTTGTATACGCCTTTGATTTCGCCGGTTTGGCCGGGCAAAATGGCCGCCTGCGTGAAAGTCACATTGGTGCAGCCACACGAGCCACGGGCACCCGTAACGATAAGCGGCTCCTGCCCTTTGTTGGTAAAGGCGTACGTAATTGTAACAGGCTTATTTTGGGGAATCTTTCCCAAGTCCTGGGTAGTTGATTTCCAGTTGAAAGCGGCCATCATGCCTGACCCAGCGAAAACCAGGGTTGCGGCTGCCATCAGCAAAGCCATCGAAAATAGAATCGTGCGTTTCATGCGTGTTTGTTTGTGTTTTGAAAAAGGTGAAACCGAATCGGAACATGTTCGATACAAACGTACCGCCCGATTTAGCACGACCTTGTTAATGACTTGTTACCATTTGTTAATGAGATGTTAACGAGTTCGAATTGAGTGAATGGGCGATTGGGCGATTGAGTGAACTTGACGTACTTTGTCGTTCATCCCAGCCATCACTCAGTCACTAATTCACTCATTGTAAATGTCCCGTCGCCTGATTCGTATTCTCGTAATCCTCTCCGTGTTGTCGATGATCGGCATTCTGGCGGTGCAGGCCGTGTGGGTACGGAAAGCGTATGCGCTGCGCGACCGGCAGTTTCGGCAGTCGGCGTTTATTGCCTTGCAGGAAGTAGCCGACGAGGTGGCCCGCATGAACCGGATCACGCAAACCAAATACGATGTTACCCAACTCTCTGCTGACTATTTCATTGTCAACACCGAGGCTCCCATTGACCCCGTCACGCTGGAACACCTCATCCAGGTGTCGATGCGAAAGCATATCCTGATTACCGATTTTGAATACGGCATCTACAATTGCGAGAGCGACCGAATGGTCTATGGAGCTTACGTTGGCACGTCGGCAGCACGAATGCCGGTTCGGTCAACCTTGCCTAAGTTTGATCGGTTTACCTATTATTTCGTGATTCGTTTTCCGCAGCAGGCCATTTTTGCCGTGGGGCAACTGGAGGGCTGGCTGTGGTCGACCGGGGCGGTGGTGCTGTTGGTGCTGGTGTTTGGCTACAACCTCAGCGTGGTGTTGCAGCAACGCCGACTGACCGAAGTGCAGCAGGATTTCATCAATAACATCACCCACGAACTCCAAACGCCCGTTTCGACCATTCGCATTGCCGCCGATGTGCTGGCGCAGGACAACATCCGGCACCAACCTGACCGATGGCGGCAATACACCCGAATCCTGAACGAAGAAAGCCAACGGCTACAACGGCAAATCAACAACGTGCTGCAACTGTCACAGTCTCAGCACACCGGGTTCACCCTCAGCCGAACCGATGTTGACGTGCACGAGTTGCTGACCTCGACGGCGACAACAGTTGGCGATTCGGTTCACCTGGATTTACAAGCCACCAACGCCCACCTCAAGGCCGACCGATATCACCTCGAAAACGTGCTCAATAACCTGATCGACAATGCTCTGAAATACCGCAAAACAAGCCCTGATGCACCTCCCCCTGAAGTCTGGCTACGAACCCGCCCTGTAAATGGTCAACTCGAATGGTCGGTGGAGGACAATGGCATCGGCATTGCCCCGGAACATCGGAAAGCTATTTTCAAGCAGTTTTTTCGCGTACCAACTGGCAAAGTTCACGACACAAAAGGCTTTGGCTTAGGTTTGTATTACGTGCAGCAAGTGGTACGGGCGCACGGCTGGAAAATTAGCCTGGAAAGTCAGTTAGGGCAGGGAAGTAAATTTACTATATGCGCGCCACTATTCTCTACGTCGAAGATGACGTGAACCTGGGGTTTGTCACGAAAGACAACCTCGAAATGAGCGGGTTCGCCGTGACCCACTGCCTCACCGGCAATGAAGCCCTCGACTGTTTCGAGCCGGGTCGGTTTGATCTGTGCCTTCTCGACGTGATGCTGCCCCAAACGGATGGTTTTGCATTGGCCCGGCATATGCGTTCGTTAGATACCCACGTCCCGATTCTGTTTCTGAGTGCTCTCAACAGCAAAGACGACCGCTTGCAGGGTCTCCGGCTTGGTGCCGATGATTACCTGACCAAGCCGTTCAGCATCGAGGAGTTAGTGCTCAAGATTGAGGTGTTCCTGAAACGCTCGGCCCACAATCGTCCGCAACCCGCCCCCATTGCCCCAGTTTTACCAATTACCCAATCACTGCCCGTCGGCTCCTATCAGTTCGACCCGGTCAACGGGCAACTTCACCGCTCCGGTCTGACTCAAACCCTCACCCAGCGCGAAGCCGAGGTATTGGCCTATTTGCTGGCCAGGCCCAACACGCTTGTCCGGCGCGACGATATACTCCGCGCCATTTGGGGCGATAACGATTATTTCATGGGGCGCAGTCTCGACGTATTCATCTCCCGGCTCCGCAAACGCCTGGCCGACGACCTAACCGTGCAGATCGAAAGCCGACATGGCGTGGGGTTTGTGTTGCGGGTGTGAGGAAAAATCTGCGTGTTAGCGTGTTTGTTTAGCAAGGATGGTTTGCTTCAGATTGGGGATACACTTTTATTGGTTCTTTCTCATAGAAATTATCCTGTGAGCCGTAGACAAGGTTAAAAGCAGGAAAACTGAAAGGCAAATCTTGTACGCTTCCATAGCTGATATAGGAAAGAAATCTGTTTGCCAAAATGCAACTTTAGAATCACATTATACTGTCATTTTTCTTGTTTTATCAGCTTTTTGCAACCATTCGCACTCAAAAATCACAAGATAAAGGGGGGTTGCTCGAAAATTTCACCACCGCACGGCCTGAAACGTCCAGCCGGGTTGCACTTTCTGCATTTCAATTTCGTCGTCGCGTTTGGTCAGGCCGCAGGCGAGGTAGTTCTGGTGGAGGGCAGCCAAGGCATCGCGGTCTAATTCAACGCCCAAACCGGGTTCGGTTGGCACGGCAACGGCCCCATTCTCAAATCGGAGTCGCCCACCCACAATCACCTCGTCCGACTGCCAGGGGTAGTGCGTATCCAGCGCGTAGGGCAGGTGGGGCAGGGCCGCACCCAGATGCACCATTGCCGCCAGCGAAATCCCCAGATGGCTATTCGAGTGCATCGACAGCCCCCGCCCGAAGGTGGCACAGATGCCCGTGAGCGTCATAGAAGCCCGCAAACCACCCCAAAAGTGGTGATCGCTCAGGATAATGTCTTCAGCACCAATGGCTATGCTGTTCGGGATGTCTTCAAACGATGTCGTACACATGTTGGTAGCCAGCGGGGTTTTTAACGCCTTCCTAACCTCGGCCATGTTGGCCTGCCCCCGCACCGGGTCTTCCAGGTATTCCAGAATCGGCTCCATCTGTTTGCCATAATGAATGGCCGTTTCCACCGTCCAGAGGGCGTTTGGGTCAATGCGGAGCGGTACCGCACCGGCGGACCGGTCGGGGCCGAATTCGCGGTGCAGGGCAAACATCGCATCCACTTCCTGTTGCGGCTCAAAAACGCCCCCTTTCAGCTTGATCGACTGAAAACCGAACTCATGGCACATGGCTTTTGCCTGCGCCACAATGCCCACCGGATCGAGGGCAGCGGCTTGCCGGGCAGCGGGCCAACCTCTGGCGTTGGGTTCGGTGCCGAATTCAAGCGGGCCGCCCGCGCCTTCGTATTTATAGAAGAGATAAGCCGAAAACGGCACCGCGTCACGCATTTTGCCACCCAGCAAATCCACCACGGGCCGGTTGGTCACCTTGCCGATGATGTCCATACAGGCGACCTCAATGGCACTGAAAATATGCACCAGTTTCCGCTGATCCCAAGGCGATAACCCCCGTTCGGCGGCAGAATCCGTCCCGAAATGGTTTTCCAGCACCCGCCGAATCTGATTTAACTGGAACACATCGCGGCCAATGAGCAGGTTGCGGGCGAGCGCAAGGGCCGCGTCGATGGCAGTGGTGCCGGGAATTTCGCTGATGCCCGAAATGCCGTCGTCCGTCACCAGCTCAACAATGGTGCGAAGGGCGTAGGGCGCGTGCAAACCAGCCGCATTAAGCAGGGGCGGATCAACAATGGCAATGGGTGTAATGTGCATCTCGCGGATGCGCGGGCCAGATTTTGGTATCATGGGGGTTGTGTGTTTAGGCAAAACATTTTCTAAATCAACGGGAATAATTTTGCCCCAATCATAATTACAACCAAACCTGTTATACCCATCACCACCAGCAGGGGCGAAATAGTTTTGAGGGCTTCTTTCTCGGTGAGGTTGCTCAGTTTGCAGATAATCCAGAAACCGGCATCGTTCATCCATGGCACCAGTTTGGAGCCACAGCCAATGGCCAATCCCAGATAGACGGGGTGAAAGGTCAGGTTTGCATTTTGGGCCATACCCGACAGAATGCCCGATGTCGTGATGAGCGCGACCGTGGCCGATCCCTGCGCCGTGCGAACAACGGCGGCAATCAGAAACGCCAGGGGAATCAGGGCCATTTGATAGCCTTTGGTGAGGTCGGCAATGCGGGTGCTGATGCC
>JAJAYX010000621.1 GCA_026785985.1 Rudanella sp.
AGATAACGGCGTAACTGAACAGGTCTTTTTCCCAGCCCATGCTCACTAACTGATAATGCTCCGAGGTCGATATCGCTTTCAACGCCCAATAATCGAATTGAGTACGGGTCGTCGGTAATTTTCCAACCGTCTTTTTCAAGGGCGATGCGAACAGCCTGATGGAAAATATCTTTTGCCATAACTCAAAACTCGTTTTTCAAAGATAGTGAATCTGTCCACTACAATTGCAATGAAGCAACCGTGACGCTGACCGCCAACTGTGGTTGCCCGCAGCAACTGGGCGTACCCCTCGCCATCAGAAAAACGAAATCGCTAATCAAACGCGGCTAATCAAACTCAACATAATGGTTAACACGGGTCGATCTCCGCCGAGGTCGACCCGTTTAGTTAGCAGGAGGTGGCATAGTTATTGGAGGGCCGCAAAAACAAGTGCTTTTCTCTCAGGTATTTATTTTGAGTATTTAGCTGCCAACCATTTTACCAGTGTGAACACCTAAGTAACAGTTGATAAAAGCCCGCTAAAAAATAATAATCAATTGAAAGTCAGTTTATAATATAAATTCTATATACATAGTATAAGCCTTGAGCCAGGCATCTTCCTTTGGCACTTAACTATTATACTCGTATATGTGGCTTTATAGTTGTGTGATTCCGAACACAGTACTAAAGCAACCCCAGCACACAAAAACATAGGGTCATGAGAAATTATTACGCTTTATTCTCCTGTGGAACCATCGCTTCCGTTGACATGCGCTGGCTTCTGTTCCTGTTAGTTGGCTTACTGCCAACACTGGTGCAGGCTCAGGTATCGGGAACAGTCTTTCGGGGCGTTAACAGCAACGGTTCTAAAGACAACTCAGCAACCTTCGCTGAAGTGGGGCCGTCGGGAGTTGTCATTAAGGCGACCAACCCGGCCGGAGCAGCCCTGATTCTTACCATTTCGTGTTGCATAAGCAGAACCTACAACAACTAAGTATATGAATCATCTATACGCGCTGATGCGCTCCCGTATTTTGCAGCACCACATAGTCTGGGCATTGTGCGCGCTGCTGGGGCTGTTCGCTTCGTTTTCTGCACAGGCGCAGGTAACCATCAGCCTTCAAATTTCCGAAAGGGATAACCTCACCACCACACCGGCGGGTAGTTTTGTAACGGTCAGGTTGAATTACTCAATCTCCAGCACCACCGGCAACGCAACGGGAGTTAAAGCGGTTTTGAACCTGCCGGATGATGTTCGGAACGTTGCCAACTTAGTTGGCACGGTTCACGCGCCTATTGGCAACTTTGTCTTCGATGGTACACCCGGTGCCAAGAAATTGACCATCAACTTTATCGAACCGGTGCCTTCCGGTTCTACGGGTGTTATTGATATTGGTGCTTATTTCAAGAACGGCACGATTCCGAACAACACCCTCCAAACATTTACGGCGGTGCTGACCGATGGTTCGGGCAACACATCGGGTGTACAAACCCTGCCGATTACAGTAACGGCAAATCCCAGTCTTTGCGTCAATAAAACGTTACTGGGCGGAGGAGCCATTGATGGTCTGACGCAGTACCAGATCATAGCCAAAGCGGCCGGCAATTCAGACAATCTCGTATTTGGTGGGTATCTACAGGCCGAAAATATTACGATCACCGATAACCTGCCGACGGGAGCCGTTTTCGTGTCGGCTGATGTATATGATCAACAGGGAACCAGCATCGCTTCGCCAACACCAGTAGGCAATGTGCTCTCGTTTACGCTGCCTGCCTTAGCCACCGTACCTAATGGCAGCTCCTGGCAAGTAACTCCCTTAAGGACACTTATCCGGGTACGGTTTCCCTCACCAACATTTGCGCCCGGAGATATCGCAACCAACAGCATTGGTGTTACCTACAATATAACAGGTGGCACGACGCAGACACTGACCGATGGGCAAACTATTGGCGACTGTTCGTCGGGGCTGACCACCACAACGACCCTACAGGCCCCTAATCCGGTGGCCACAATTACCAAAACAATAAGAGATAACAGAACCCAGTACTTTCCCGGTGAAACAATCGAATATAGCATCGGTCTTAGAAATACAGGTAATGTTGATCTGGACAACTACGAAGTAATCGAAGACGTACCGGCTAATCTGAATTTGAGCTATGTATTGGGTAGGAACGATTTTAACCTCACCTACCAATCGAATCAACAGCCGACCTATGTGCCGCTTACCCTGGACGGGTTTGGGTTTGCCCAGTTAGCTTCCGGTGAAACGGTCACTAAGCTTCGCTTTACCTACGTGAATAACGGAACGCTGCCTCCCAGTGCCACCTACAACATCGCTATTGGCTTTACGCAATTGGGAGAAGTAACAGTGAGTACGTCCTTTACTAACTGCGTTCAATGGAACAGCACCACTCCGGGTATTCCTGCCGCTGCTGACCGTACAGCCTGCGCTGTTGCCACGCAGGAACCCCGCGTAACAACAGCCTCCGGAAGTCTTCGGGCTGAACTGAATGTTTGCGGGGGTCTTTTTACCGTAGGAGATCAAATAGGACTACGGATTACCTACAGGGCCGAGCCAACGGGGGCTGATATTCAG
>JAJAYX010000622.1 GCA_026785985.1 Rudanella sp.
CCATCAATCCGAGTGGAACGGGTCTATCAGTGAACAACCCAACGATTGACCTCGGCGTGAAACGGAAAGTGTATGACCCTGTCGGCTACATCTATTGCTACGCCAACAACACGATTCTGAAGGGCGGGCGCATCAGCGTAACGGGTCCGGGAAGCATCAGTATTATCAAAGATGGGTCGGATGGATCGTACCAGTTCTTTACGGATGGAACATCAGGCAGCTACACCCTAACCTACAGTCATCCCAGTGGGTATAGCGTGGCAACGGTGCAGCGTCCGGTAGCGGGTAGTGTGGTTGATCCGACCAACATCGACGGGTCGGCCGCCGACCTCGATGGGGTGGTGAATGGCATAGTGCAGCTTGGCTCAGTGGCTAATTCGCCAACCAGCCCGACCAGTTTGCTCGATGGATCAGCGGCTGCCAATCCGTTCTACCTGGTATTCAATGTGGTGGGTGGCGATCCATTTATCACCGATAATAACCTGCCTGTTGATTGCGTAACCGTGTGCCCGGAGGCCAAGTGTATTCCAATCACGATTCGTAAAACCCGGTAAGTGAGTCAGGGTGGTAATTGGGTAAGTGGTATTTAAGCAAGTAGTATCACTTACCCAATTGCCTGTTTACCTGTTTATTTAAATCAATCGACAATGGAAAACCTCAACCAAAGCGCTGGCGAACCGTTGAACTCGAACGTATGGTTTTGTTTTTCCAGTCGAATCCCCTACAAAAAGACCCTGGTTTTGAGTAACCGGCCTGCGTTTTCTGTCGTTTGGCGGGCAACCTCAGCCACGCTCACGTCCATCAGCTCGGCCACGCGGGCCGCTACGAGGGGGATATAGGCCGGTTCGTTGCGTTTGCCCCGATGGGGGATGGGCGCGAGGTAGGGGCTGTCGGTTTCCAGCACAATATTGGCCAAATCAATGTGAGGCAGAACTTTGTCTAACCCGCCATTTTTGAAGGTAGCCACGCCCCCGATTCCCAACAGAAACCCCATCTCGATGGCGCGACGGGCTTCGTCCAGTGTGCCGACGAAGCAGTGAAAAATGCCCCGTGTATGCGGGGTCCGACGGTTCGGCAGGCTTAATTTTTCAATCAGGTCGGCGGCTTCGGCGAAGGCGTTGCGTTCGTGGCCGGAGCGCGTGTGCATTGATACGAACAGCCTGCGTTGCGAGGCCCATTCCAACTGGATTCGGAAAGCTTCGAACTGCCGGTCTACGTGAGTCATGTCCCAATAAAAATCCAGCCCAATTTCGCCAACGGCAATAAACTCGTGTGCGTTCAACTGACTCTCTACCACGGCCAATTCCTGTTCCATTGTCTCGTTCACATAGGTCGGGTGGAGGCCCATCATGGGCAGACATTGGTTGGGGAATTGGGTGGCCAATGCCATCATGCCCGGAATGGTCTCGGCATCGCAGTTGGGCATCCAAACCTGCGTCACCTGCTGGTTGAGGGCATTCTGGAGCATTCCTTCGGGGCCGCCCGTGTAGCGTTCGGCCCCGAATTGTTTGTCGTAGATGTGCGCGTGGGTGTCAATGAAGGTCATAGATCAGAATTTCTCCAGGAACATATTGCCGCCACCGGCTTTGCGGTCGAGCGATGAACCCGGCGAAGGTAACAGGTCCTGGGCAGAAACAGTAGCCCGGCGAGCCGTGCGCGTTCCGGTGATCTGGTAAATGGCCTCGGCCAAAAGCGGCTCCGTGATGGCCCCCAATGGCTTTAAATCGTAGGTTGATTCCTTAACTTCAACCAGTGGCTTGAAGCCGTCAGGATAGTCGGCAAACCCATCGGCGTTGGCCGATTTAAAGGTGAGGGGCTGGATTCCCCATTTAATTTTGTTGCTGGCATCAGAGATCGTAATCGACCCTACGTTTTTGCCCACCGTGGTGGCGCCAATGGTAACAACATTCATAAATGGTTTCAAGCCGTTGATAATCAGTTCGCTGGCCGATGCTGTGCTGCCCGTTGTCAGAATATAGACCCGACTTAAATTAGCCCCGATGTTCTGCGGTTTGGCCACAAAACTCTGAATACCCCATTTACCCGCACCATATTTCTGGTCATAATCGGCCTTGACTTTACTGTTCCACCGTTGCCAGTAGAATACCTTGTTGCCCACATCTTTACCCATCAGGCTGGCCAAATTGGTGGCCGAACTAACATAACCCCCCCGGTTGTAGCGCAGGTCCAACACCAGTTCGTTGACTCCTTTTTGCTTGAATTTAGCGAAGACATTATCCAGCTTCACGTCATACGCTTTCGCGGTAGTTCCGTTGGGGCCGGGCACAAACTGGTTATAAACAACGTAACCAATTGTCCGGCCATTCCGGGTGTAAGTAGTGTCGAGCAAGACCGGGTCTTCCTGAAAAACCACCGCCTGAACGGTTTTAGACTGTTTGTCTTCGGTTAGCACATTGGCAGCAGTGGCCTGGGCAAAGGTGAAGGCGTAGGAATCGGCATTGTTGTAGAGCAACTGGTTGTAGTTCGATCCCGTCAGTGTCTCGTTGTTGACGCGGGTGAATATATCGCCCCGTTTCACGCCGGCCTGAGCCGCCGGTGAATTGAGTTTTACATATAAAACCGACCCAATTATAGCGGTTTGGCTCTGATCGCGGTAAAAGAGCCTGAATTCCATACCCGTGGTTTTCGTCTCACC
This sequence comes from Rudanella sp., assembly GCA_026785985.1. GTDB lineage: Bacteria > Bacteroidota > Bacteroidia > Cytophagales > Spirosomataceae > Rudanella. The sequence continues at coordinate 2,657 of JAJAYX010000622.1, forward strand.
ACTCAGCGAGGCTTTTAATTCGGTAGCACTGGCCTGCAACCACGAAAACCGATCCCGGTCGGAGTTGGCGGTGTTGTTGCGGTCGTAGAGCAGCGATAAAAAGAACTTATCGGGAGTCAGTGTTTTGTCGGGGTTGGCCGGCAGCTTATCGTTCCAGAGGTAGTAATAATTCATGTTCTCCAGAATCCAGTTGTTCACATCCCTGTCGGTCACGGCACCCGCCGTAACGGTTGAGGAGGCCGGTGGTGTACCCACAGGCACAACCTCCGGGTCGCGCTTGCACGACGACAGAAACAGAACACCCAGGCCAGCCCACAAAAGGGCCAATCGACAACGAAGAATGAGATTCATGTGGTAAAGGATTTGTAAAGATGAAGTCAATTTGTTAACGAAAGTAGTACTTTTTGGGCTATAAATACACGGGCACAACCCTACGATCGTTGATGGGCTTCTTCAACCCGATGGGCTATTTCGATTACCTTATCACAAATTGCTTGTTGGTGTGCCTTCCGCTCGTTGGGAGTCATGTGAGCGATTTTGGCTTTTCCCCAACAATCCGCATCGTTTCCACGCTTACCCGGCAAACCCGTTGCAACAGGTCGATCACGTGTTCTTTGTAATCGGCGAAGCGGTAGAGGTTGATTGTATAGGTTGGTCAGCGCGCTATTCAATAATTTTCGATATTTTTGGGTAAAAACAGATTTGCATGGCCCCAGTAGCAGACCTTTCGCAACTCAATGTAGAGGACGGTGTTTATTCCTACGCCGATTACCTGACCTGGCAATTCGATCAGGCAGTCGAATTGATTAAGGGAAAAATTTTTCCCATGTCTGCACCCAGCCGGCGGCATCAGGGTATTTCCCGCGAGTTGAACGGCATTTTCTATAACCATTTCAAGGGCAATTCCTGTGCGTTTTATGCCGCTCCGTTTGATGTTCGGTTGTTCGACAAACGTAAATCAGTAAAGGCCAATCGGGACATACTGACCGTTGTTCAACCCGACATCTGCGTGATCTGTGACCCCGACAAATTAGATGATAAGGGCTGTCTCGGTGCGCCTGATTTGGTGGTTGAAATCCTCTCACCGGGTAATTCATCCAAAGAGATGAAACTAAAAAAACAACTTTACGAGGAAAACGGGATTCGGGAATACTGGATTATCGACCCTGAACACGAAACCGCGTTTCAGTTTCATCTCGCCGAGCCTGCGCTCTACGGGCCGGTTACCATCTACGTGAGCGATGAACAACTGACCAGCGTTATTTTTCCCGGACTGGTGATCTCGTTAATCGAGGTTTTTGCAAGTTTCTGACGTTCCACATCGCCCCTCAGCGTGCCTGCCTACGCCACCGGGTTGTTAGTCGCCGGGCATCTCCCCAACAATCCGCATTGTTTCCACGCTCACCCGGCAAACCCGTTGCAAGAGGTCAATCACGTGTTCTTTGTAATCGGCGAAGCGGTAGGTATTGAACTTTTCGGCAATGGTCGGGTCGGTGGGTTTTTTTTCCTTGTATTGATCCAGCACCCACTCCAACGCCGAACGATTGCCCAATTTATAGTCCCAGGCAATGGCCGGAACCCCAAGCAAGGTCGTTACGTCGTCAACCTCAATTTGACCCACTAATTTATCGGCTTTTAGCCTCGGTTTGGGCGGTTTGGCGTTAGCCGACACGTCGGTTTGGGCCAATTGTCCCCTGCCCACCGTGTCGCCAAACAAGGCGGTTGGCCGCTGCCACGTTGCCGCAACGCTTGCTTTGGGAAGTGCGTCTTTTCGCATGAGGCCAAACGGGGCCACCGTTTCGTAATCAATGTGCAACGCCATCAA
>JAJAYX010000623.1 GCA_026785985.1 Rudanella sp.
CATTAAAGGTGCTACCAATGGTGTTGCCACCGAAGTGGAACACGTAATCACCCGTTGCCTGCGCCGTAGCCACGTTTACCAAAAACGATGCATACACCGCGCCACTGGTTTGGGGCGCAAACGGGCGGTTCACGTCCTCGCCCGTTGTGGTCATCGTTGCCGAGCCTCCCGCCGTTGTCAGGCCCGAAAAGCTCAGGCCGGGCGAGGTGGCCAAAATAGCGTTGGTAGTGCCGCTATGGGCTGTCCAGCTACTGCCCGCCGTTGCGGTGAGGGGATAGGGCAGGGCGGTTCCGGTAAAATCCTCCGTGAAAAACGGGGTTTGAGCGGTGGCTGTGGTCGTTGCCCAGGCAAACAAAATGAGGGTAATCAGCCAGTTGGGGCGTATAGGTTGCGGCATATTTGTTGGAGGGAAAGCACAAAAATACAACAAGTAGCATCCGTTTACTACTTCCGCACAAACGCCACCGTTACCCGCTGGTTATTGCCCTTGTCTCTCTTTGTATAGTCAGGATTTTCTGCCGATTCCGGGCCTTTCCAGTCAATGGTGATCTGGTTGTCGGGGATACCTTTTTGCTTGAGGTAATTGGCCACCGTTTTCGCCCGGTACTCCGACAGGGTCATGTTCAATTTACGTTCGCCAATATCTTCTGTATAACCAATTAGTTGGGCCGTAATGCCCGGTAGCGTAAGCAGTCGTTGGGCAATTGAATCCAGCGAAGCTTTGGTTTGGGCATTCAGTTCGTAGCGGCTTTGCTCGAAATACAGGGTTTGGGAATCAGGAATGGCATTTGCTGCTTTACTGTCTTCTTTCGGCGTGGCTGGTGCAGGGTGTTCGGTCAGTTCTTTGGCCCGAACTTCCATCAGCGTAAGTCCTTCGCCAACCGTTATGTCTTCATTCACCAACACGCGCCCGGTTGAGGTTGATACAAAAATCCGATACGGCCCCGGTCTCGCTCCTTCAAAATTCATTATTGGCCGATGTCGGCGGCCTGTACCAAACTTGATATACCCTCCATCCGATACCCGGTTTCCGTGCGCTGTTAGCACCATCGGCAAACCGGCATTGCTACCGATAGGGCCAAGAAAGCAATTCATATCGGCGATGTCAGGCAGGTCAATGTTCAGAAGCAGTTGGTGCGTTTGTTGGACAGGCAACGAGTCAGGCTTGCCCATGATAATCACTAATCCAAATGCGGCTTTGGAACTGGGCCACCCCACAATCTGCACCGGCAGGGTGACTGTTCGATAGCCCCGGCTTTCAAATGAGAGGTACGTGGCGGAGCGAGGCAGCAACAGACTGAACTTACCATCTTTATCGCTCTGCCCAACCTTGACCCTGGTATTTTTGGACCCGGCAAAGGCTTCCACCGGCAGGTAAATCGCCGTGGCAAGATCAAAACAAATACCCGTGACCGGAATTGGATTTACGGGTTCAGGTGCGTTAGACTGACCAAATGCACGGCCAAAAAGACACAGGGCGAAGAGCAGGGAACGAATTTTCATGAAGAGTGTAGTTGAATAACGACAAATATAGTTAATAAACTTATCCCTCAAACTCGCTCTCGAATTTTTCTTCTTTCGCCCTTATTCCACGGGCTTCAAATCAAAATATGTTTCATAAATGGCTGCGCCAATTTCGTTGCATCGGGTCTGGAAACGGTCGAGATAATGGTGCAGGGCTTTGGTGATATCTTCGGTCTCCGTAAACTCAAGTTCGGCGCGAAGTTTGCTCATGGCGCGTTCGGCGGGGTTGGTGTGTCCGTTGGCTGCATTGTTGCACGAAATTTCGTAGAGCGACAATTCGGATTGCCGGATGCAGTGTGCCACCGACCTCGGAAACATCTTATCTAAAATCAGAAAGCCAATGATCGTTTCGGGCGAAAGTTGCCGGTGTTGCTGCCGGTACATGTTATAAGCCGACACCGATTTCAGCACACTCGACCAGATCATCAGGTCGAGTGTGGAGCCGTCTTCATCTTCGGGAAATAGCGTGAAATATTTTACGTCTAAGAAGCGGGAAGTCTTGTCGGCTCGCTCCAAAAACCGCCCTACGCGCCCAAAATGCCAGGCTTCATTGCGCGTAAAGGTCGCATCAATAACCCCGTAAAAGAGTTGTGTGCCATTGCGAACATCGGCCAGAAAGTCCTGCATTCGGTTTTGCGGCCAATCGGCGTGGTGACTACCCATGTCGCGCACCATCAGGAAAAGCGCATTCAAGTTTTCCCACATTTCCTTCGAAATCGTTTCGCGCACGGTGCGGGCATTCTCGCGGGCGTTGCTCAACGATGATACAATGGAGTTCGGATTTCGCTTATCGAAGGTCAGAAACTCAATTACATTTTCACGCGATGGCTCCTCGAAATACTTGTAGAACAAGTAGTTATCGGCAGTGGCGATGAGCAGCGGCTCCCATTGCTGCGCTACATTGGGCGGCAAATCGAGGGCGAGGTTGAAGTTAACGCTCATAAAACGAGCATAATTTTCGGCCCGTTCCATATAGCGATTCATCCAGTAAATTGAATTGGCAACACGACTGAGCATACGTTAATGAGTGATTGGGTGAACGAGTTATTTGTTAAGCCCACACCTTTGTTCCTTCGGTGCAGTTTTTGCACATCTCGATTTCGGAACGGGAGCGGAGCAGGGTTTGGCGAAAGTCATTGTAGGGTTGGCTTTGCCAGAGGTCGCGGAAGGATTGTTGCTGTAGGTCGCCCATGCGGTGGTGCGCGTCTTTGTCGAAGCAACACGGCACCACGAGGCCATCCCAGGTGATCACGCAGGAGTGCCACATTTTCCAGCAGTGATCACCGAAACCGTTTTTGATCTGGTAGGTTCCGTCGGTTTGGGGCGCGTAACGGCTGTAGTGATCAAGGGTCGGAATAAGACTGTTACCCTGTTCGTAGTCGTAAATCTGGGCGGTTTTCAAGCCGACTTCGTCCACGCCGAGGTCGCGGGCCAACTGCTTCACTTCGGCAATCTGGTGTTCGTTGGGGCGCACCACCAGAAACTGAAACACCACGTGGGGCGTGCGCGATTTCAGAGCCTTTTTCCACTTGATAATGTTGCGTGTGCCTTCCAGCACTTTCTCCAGCTTCCCTCCTACCCGATACTGCTCATAAACAGCCTGCGTGGTGCCGTCGATACTGATTATCAGGCGATCCAGGCCCGACTCAACCGTTTTTCGGGCGTTGGCATCGGTCAGGTAATGGGCGTTGGTGCTGGTGGCGGTATAGATGTTTCGGTCGGTGGCGTAGCGCACCAGATCCAGAAATTGCGGGTGCAGGTAAGGCTCCCCCTGGAAGTAGAAAATCAGGTACAGCAGCGTCTCGTGCAGTTCGTCGATAGTGCGTTTATAGAGGTCCTCACCGAGCATCCCGGTGGGCCGCGTAAACGAGCGCAGCCCGCTGGGACATTCGGGGCAACGGAGATTGCAGGAGGTGGTCGGCTCAAACGAAATCGACATCGGCAGGCCCCGCGCATCGGCCCGACCCGTCCGGCGGGAACGGTAATAACTCGCCAGCACCTTCAGCGCGTTGACCGTGCGTTTGGGTGTTAGTTTGGAGACAAAGTTGAGGCCATCGCGGATGCCTCCTGACAGAAAATCGCTGTTCATGAATCTGGTATCAAGCGGCCTGCAACGGCAGTCGCCCTAAAATGACCTCATTGATTTCTACTTTTTGGCTGGCGTTATCAATGTCAATACCTACCAGATGACCATCCGGATCATAATCGAGAATGATACCTGATGATACTTCCCGGCTATCCACACTCGGTTTATGGGATAAATCTATATAAAGTGAATCCGTTTCTGGATAATAATTGATTTTCATGGCTTTACCCGTTAAAGTCTCGATCAGGAAACGCATTATGAATCGTAATTCGATCAGCAAGAATCACAACTCTTAATGAGCGATTACCAAAATCTGGAATTCTTGCCTAAAAGCGTACGCGGTCATCATCTGGTTGCTCCTCAATCAACAGTGGGTTTTCCACAACGAATTCGCACCATTCTTTTTTGATGTAAGGCCGTTTGCGGAGAACTTCATTTTCAAAATACGCTGTGTACAGGTATTGGGTCATTTAGGAATGATGGGTTTGTACCTCTGTTTCACCGAAATACCTTCCTCAAATCCACTGAAATACCATTGGTTGGGTCGGTCAGAATGTCGTCATGAAAAACCAGTTCGGTACCGTCGGGGAGCAGGATGAAAATGGTTCGGAAGAGGGGTTGCACTAACCAATACGAGCAAGTGCCAGCCGCAAAATAGCCTTTCGATTTAGCCGTTAATTCGGAAGTCGATTGAAATTGGTCAACCGTCTCTTCTATCGCAACCGCTTCCATTGGCGTTCTGGTTTTGTTACCGACAAGGTACGAAGAAACTGGCTCATTTCAGCTTATAAACCCGGCAGTTCCCCTCCTCGTAGGCAAGGTATCCGGCGGGCATTCCGTTGATCGTTTCGGGCGGGGCGGCTGTCATACCGGCCACAAACGCATAGGTCGGGTTTTCGGCCTGCGTCCAGGCAACGTAATCGGCCCGGCCCGGCTCCAGAATCCACCTAATTTCCTTTCCCGCAATCTCGTTCCAAATGCTTTCGGCAAAAAGCCGAATCCGGCTGATAGCCTCGAACTGCTCGGCGTTTTCGCCCCACTGATAGGGGCCGTGGGTTACCTTGTCGGCCTCACCGTCGTCGTTGATCTGAAACACATACAATTTTGTGTATTCTTCGTTGCTTCCACGCTCGTGATGCAGGTTGCGCACCTCAAAACCGAGGGCTACGTAGCTGGGCATGTCGGTCAGGAAGAGGGCCACGAAATACCGAAAAACATTGCCTGTTTGATAGAAATCATCGAACCGGGGGTCGTCTTTGTCGGCGGTCATCACCGTGAAATTCGGGGCAAAAGAACGGCTCCGAAGCCACTCATCATAATCGCTGAACCGCTTGATAAACAGGGGTGTACCCACCACACTCGACTGCAAATCGCCCAGAGTCGAATCGGCATCAATGGCTTCGAGGTGGTCTGGTTCGTTGCCATAGGCCATCGTGTTGGGTGGAGCCAGAAACGTCTCGGCAAAAAAAGCAAAGTGCGGCACTCCATTTCGCTGCACATAATGCTTCACCACCCGCAGCGGGTCATAAAATTCGCCGGGATCGTTGGGAACGCCCGTTGGCCGAAGTTGCACATGAGCCATATCACCCCGCATGAAATCGAAATTATAGGCCCGCTGGCAGGCTAAATACCGTTCACAGAGATATGTCCAGGCAGGGAGATTAGGCCGGTCAAAATCAAGCTCCCAGTTCTGATTGTCGTCTTTTGGGTGATAAAATTTATAGCGGGCCAGCGGGCCAAACACCCGCGACATGGGTTCAGGTCGATTGAACCCATATTGATACCAGATTTGGCCATACTCGTCGGTCACGAACTCGTCGGGAATAATGTGCAGCCCCCGGTAAGGCGGGGCCATTGTCATGGGCAGTGTTTCGAAGCCCTGCGCCGTGAGGTGACTGATGAGTTTGAGCCGCCGGATGAGCCGCCCCGTATAGTCGCCGGAAGGGCCAAACAAGATCGAGTGCCGCTGCTCGTCGGAGAGGAGCGGGATATTCTGAGCAAAGAAAATTTCTTTGGTGAACGAGAGCGGGATGCCATCGGCGGCTCCTTTTTGTTTCAGAAACTGCCAGATCACTTCCTCCACATGCCGATACACATTCTCGGAATGATCGACCAACCGGAAGCCATCGCGGTGAACCCACTCAAAATGATCGGGGTGAACCAGCACCATTTCGGAGAAGCGATCTGTGTGCGGAATCACGTCCATTCC
>JAJAYX010000624.1 GCA_026785985.1 Rudanella sp.
GGTTGAACCTGTGCAGAGCCGCCGACCAGAGTTTGTGCCCGTTGAGTTTCTGAAACAGGTCCGGGCCATCACGGCGGAATCGGGTACAGCCTTGATTTTTGATGAAGTGATTACGGGCTTCCGAATGCACCCCGGTGGCGCACAGGCTCTGTTTGGTATTAAAGCTGATTTGGCTTCGTACGGTAAAGTAGTTGGCGGAGGCTTACCTATTGGGGTGATTGCCGGCAAGCGAGCCTTTATGGACGCTCTCGACGGTGGGCATTGGAACTACGGCGACGGGTCGGTGCCAGAAATTGGTGTGACCTACTTTGCGGGAACCTTCGTCCGTCATCCGCTAGCGTTGGCAGCCGCCAAAGCCTCGCTGTTGCACATGCGCGACATGGGTCCGGGCTTGCAACAAAGCCTTACGGCAAAAACCAACTGGCTGGCCGACACCCTGAACGCCATTATTCGTCAGCATCAGCTACCCATGTCTGTTGTCCATTTTGGTTCGCTATGGAAAATAAAATGGTCGGAAGATGTCCCCTATGGTGAATTGCTCTTCACGCTGATGCGCGAAAAAGGCATCCATATTTGGGATGGGTTCCCCTGCTTTATGACAGAGGCCCACACGGATGCTGAACTGGAAATGATTGTTCATAGATTTATAGAAAGTGTGGAAGAGTTGACGAAAGCAACATTTTTCCCTCAAATAACAACTGATACTAGTGTTGTACCAACAAATGATGTACCTTATGCTTCATCACCTGTTCCGGGTGCCCGAGTAGGCCGGGACTTGCAGGGTAATCCGGCCTGGTTTATACCTAACCCGGAGCAACCCGGCAAGTATTTACAGGTTGCATTTGAGTAATCGTCACAATGAATACGTCGATCGATATTAGTTATACTCCTGTTGACTTTGACCCCTTCGCTGGCCCCGCCATCGAACTGTTGGCTCCCCTTACCGAACCACAGACAGAACTCTGGTTAGCCTGTCAATTCGGAGGTGATGATGCGAACCGGGCTTACAACGAGTCAATTTCGGTTCGGTTGCACGGTTCGCTCGACCAGGCGGCTTTCGAGTGGGCAATGGGCGCGGTAGTGGAGCGGCATCAGGCCCTCCGGTCGGCGTTCAGTGGCGACGGAAAGACCATGCTGGTTTTTCGGGATGCGGCCTTCACAATGGCTTACGACGACCTGTCAAGCCTTGCTGAAAACGAGCAACAAACGGCCATCGACCAATACCTCAGCACCGACGCGCAGCATATTTTCGATTTGCAGAACGGCCCGTTGGTGGGTGTCAGGCTCCTTAAACTGTCCGAAACAGAGCATTTATTTGTTCTGGCAGCGCACCATATTGTGTGTGATGGGTGGTCGTTTGGCGTTGCACTACAGGATTTAAGCACCCTTTATTCGGAGCGAACACAGGGCCAAATCCCCCAGCTTCCACCCGCTGAACAGATTGGGACCTACGCAATCGAACAAATAGCATTTGAACAAACAGCTGATTATAAGTCAATTGAGAATTTCTGGCTCAATCAATACCGGGATCCAGTCCCCGTTCTTGATCTGCCCCTCGATTTTCCACGCCCGGCCCGCCGAACCTATGCCAGCCATCGGCAGGATTACCGGTTAGACGACAAGCTGACCCTATCCCTTCGGAAATTGGGCCAACGGGCCGGTTGCAGCTTTGTATCGACGCTTTTGGTCAGTTTTGAGGTGTTGCTGCATCGCCTGACGGGCCAAACCGACTTAGTGGTGGGGTTGCCAGCCGCCGGGCAATCAGCAACCGACCATCAGCGGCTGATAGGCCACTGCGTGAATTTGCTCCCAATCAGGAGCCATCCGCAGCCCAATCAATCCTTTATCGACTACCTGAAAAGCCGCCGGGAACCGATCCTGGATGCGTTCGATAATCAGCGGCTCACGTTTGGAAGCCTGCTCAAAAAACTTCCCGTTCCCCGCGATCCGGCCCGTATTCCGTTGGTGCCGGTGATGTTCAACGTGGAATTCGGAATGGACGAAGGCGTTCATTTTCAAGGATTAACGTTCGACTTTGCCAGTAACCCGCGTCAGTTCGAAGCCGTTGATTTGTTTGTGAACGCGGGCGGCACCCAACAGTCGCTGACCATCGAGTGGTCGTATAATACCCAACTGTTTCGGCCCGAAACCATCGCCGACTTTCACCGCCAGTTCGTCGGGTTGCTGGAGTGCCTTGTGGCCGACCCTTCGACTCCGCTGATTCGCCCGGTTAGCCTGATCGAAGCCCCAGCGGTGGCTTACCCAAAGCAGACGCTCCATGAGTTGTTGGGTGAAACGGCCCGCACCTACCCCGACAAAGTGGCCGTTCGGTTCAACGGGCGGAGCCTGACCTACGCGCAGCTTCATGGGCAGGCCAACCAACTGGCGCACGTGTTGATCGAGAAAGGGGTTCGGCCCGGCAACCGGGTGGGTCTGTGTATCGACCGCTCGCTCGAACTGGTGGTAAGCCTACTGGCCGTGATGAAGGCGGGCGGGCAGTATATTCCCACCGACCCCCGTCATCCTACCGACCGGATTCAGTACGTCATGGCCGATGCCGGCTGTTCGGTTCTGCTGACCAACCGGGCGTACGAGGGCCGAATCGCGCTCCCCCTGCGCGAACTGCTCCTGGAAACCATATGGCCGACGCTCGACACCTACACCCCCACCGAACCGGCGGTTTCGGTGGGGCCCGATGCGCCCATTTATGTGCTTTACAC
>JAJAYX010000625.1 GCA_026785985.1 Rudanella sp.
AAATTAGACCGAATGAACGAGGCTCGCGAAGCCTTACCTTCTGCTTTATGTGCTGATAGTCAAAGTCGGTCCGCCGATGCGGTTAAACTGTCTCCCATGATCTTTGAAGACAGAGGACTTGACCCCAACAAGAAAGTCAACGGACGCAAGCGTCAATGGCTGGTGGACATGGGAGGGCGGCTTTGGCGAACGGCTGTTCACGCGGCTAATGGTGCTGATGGCCCATCGGCTACTGTGTTGCTAGAGAATCTGGCCGATATAGACGGTCGTTTAGTGTTATTTTTTGGCGACATGGCCTATAATGGGGTCTTTGCTGATGCCGTATTAGCGGGTGGTTACCAGTATGAAAAAGCGGCCAAACCTGAGAGTAAACAGGGGTTTGTGCCTGTCAAAGGTCGTTGGGTTGTCGAACGAAGTATTGCCTGGACGAATTTTTTTCGACGGATTGTTAAAGATTATGAGCATACGGTGTCTTCCTCAGAAGCCTTTTTGTACTTAGCTAACTCATTAATTATGCTCCAACGTATTGATAAACAATGGAGTACGTAATTCCCCAACACGCTCTTATAGTCGCTACGCGGGTTATGTCACAGAAGCCCCGCCTGCCGAGGGCAGTTACGTGGCGGAAGGCGCAACCGTGCTGAAACTCGCCGAATTGCGCACGCTCTGGGCCGAAGCGCAACTTTACGTGAGTGACCTGCCTTTTCTGACCCAAACCCGTGAGGCATCGGTTACGCTGCCGTATTATCCGGGGCGCATCCTCAACGGCCGGGTCAGTTTTATAAACCCTACCCTCGAAGCCTCTTCCAAAATAGTGCTGGCCCGCGTGGTGATCGCAAACCCCCAAGGAAACTACCAACCGGGTATGCAGGTCTGGATAACGCTGAAAGGCAAAACGCGCCGGGCTATCGCGGTGCCGACCAACGCACTCATCCGGGACAGTCGCGGCACCACGATCTGGATAAAAAATGCAGCCGGTGGTTTCGAAGGTCGCATGGTACGCATCGGCACTGCCAACCAAGACTACACCGAAATCACCGGGGGACTGCAAACGGGTGAGTCCGTGGTGGTCTCCGGGGCTTACCTACTCCACAGCGAATTTGTGTTTAAAAAAGGGGCTAACCCCATGGCCGGTCATACGATGTGATCGGCGAGGACCTGACCAAACGAGCGGTCAAGTATGTTCGTTGACATCTAATCAGAAGTTATACCCCACCCCGCCCCCGGCGGTGCGATACCGGGTGTCGTAATCCGTGTGAAGAAACAGGTTTTTGGTAACGGTATATTGCAGTTCCAGGTGCGCCCGGACATAGCTGTCAATTAGCCACTGGGTCTGGTAGATAAACTCCAGGCGCGGAAAAAGCAGTTGCTGGCCCGACAGTTGCAGCCGCACGTTGCCCCGCGCATCTACCTTCGCTTCAGACTCGATTAAAAACGGCAGCATATACCGGATACCGGCCACCGCCCGCAGAATCTTCCGGTCTCCCGTTGTGGCTGGATCGATGGTTTTGGCCGTTGTCCGGCGCAGAAATGGCTCGTTACCCCCGTCCACGCCTGCAAACACCCGAAACCAGTCGCCAAAGTAACGTTCGTAGTCCAGATCGAACTCGTAGCTCTTGGTGCGCCAGTCGAGTTCACCTTGAGCGACGATAGCGTTCTTGTTGTTGGAGATGTTCAGCTTGCCGTAATTGAGTGGGTAGCCGGGTTGGACGTAACCCCAAACAAACGGGGCGTTGTCGCCCATTTCGCCCCCGTGCTTTTTCTGCATTTCGGCGGTTGCCGCATCGGGTTTGTCGCCGTAGCTGACCACGCGCACCATACCACTGAGCAGGTGGTAGAGCAGGTGGCAATGAAAAACCCAGTCTTTCCCATCATCAGCCATGAACTCGATAGTCACGCTTTCCATTGGCGACACGTTGACCGAGTGTTTCAGGGGCCAGTAATCGCCCTGCCCGTTCAATACCCGGAAGAAATGCCCGTGCAGGTGAATCGGGTGCATCATCATGGTGTTGTTAGTCATCCGAATACGGACAATCTCGCCCCGCCGAATCTGAATCACATCGGCCCGCGAGAGCGGCTGCCCGTTGAAGCCCCAGATGTAGCGGAACATATTGCCCGACAGCGTGAGCGGAATTTCGCGAATGGGGTGGTTGGCCGGAAACACAATCGGTTCGGTCGCTTTCAAGATGCTGTAATCAATCGTGTTCTGCTCGTCCATCATGCTCATGCTTTCGCCCGGTTTCATACCTCCCATTCCCTTCATATCGTGGCCTGGTTTCATCCCGGCCATCGTTCCGGGCTTATCACTCATGTTCATGCCAAGCATCGAACCCTGCTTGGGTTTACCACCCATATCCATCTTACTGTGATCCATTCCAGGCATCCCGTCCGGCTTCTTACCGACCATATTCATCTGTCCATGATTCATGCCGACCATATCCATTTTGCCGTCCTTAGCCATGTTCATGTCTGTCATTGCCCTCGCCGATGACCTGCGCCTGCCGCCGTGATTCATACCGGGCATCGGGTCAGCCTGCGTGGGTTTAACCACTGCCCCTTTAGGAAGTTTCGCCTGACCCATATCCATCTCGTTATGGGTCATACCAGACATAACTCCCCTATTGTGCGTCATCGGGCCATTCATTCCGATATTATTCTCATTGGTATAATCGGGTCGTCCCATGCTCATCGTCCCTATACCTGCTCCGCCCATCTGACTCATGTTGGCGGTCAGTTTGTAGAGGTCGGGCCGGGGAATCAGGGGGGCATAGTGAACCGGGCCACTGCCAAGCAGGGCTGTGGCGTAACCCGTACCGTCCTGGGCCGAAGCCCGTACTTCGAAGGCTCCACCCGGCGGCACCGTCACGATAAAGTCGTAGGTCTCACCTAAGCCAATCAGTCGGCGGTTCACCGCAACAGGCTGCACAGCAATTCCGTCAGCGGCAATCAACGTCATCGGCCCGCCCGCGTAATTAACGTGAAAATAGGTAGAACCCCCAGCGTTGATGACCCGCAGCCGTACCGTCTGGCCGGGCTTGATTTCGGGATAGCGGATGGTGTCTTTGCCGTTAATCAGGAATCGGTCGTAATAAACATCCGAAATATCCATCGGGGCCATTTTCTGCATGGACTGCCGCAGGTACGCGCCCACCGCTTTGTGTTGGATAATCCGGTTAAGCGATTGGCTGTTACCTTTTTGGATGGAATACCATTCGTTCCGGCGTTTGAGGTTTTTGAGAATGTATTCCGGTTTTTCGTCCGTCCAATCCGACATCAAAATAACCAGATCATGATCCGCTTTCTGTACACGTTCCTGGGGCTGAATCACGATGGAGCCATACACGCCTAACTGCTCCTGAAAGCCGGTGTGCGCGTGAAACCAGTAGGTTCCCGACTGCACCAGCGGAAACTCAAACGTGCGTGTTGTTCCGGCCATAATGGGTGGCGTTGTCACGTAGGGGACTCCATCCTGAATGTTGGGTACCAACAGCCCGTGCCAGTGCAGCGATGCTTCTGTTTTTAGCTTGTTATGCAGGTGAATCACGGCCACATCACCCTCCATAAACCGCATGGTTGGGCCGGGTATTCCGCCGTTGATGGTTATGGCCGGTCTCGACTTCCCCGTAATGTTGACCATCTGCCCGTCAATCGTCAGGTCATATTCGACGCGCTTGCCAGTGAGTTTTACACGGGCCATTGCCTGAGGCCGCGACACGGGCAGGGTGGTTGCGACAGTTGGGAAACTGCTTTTATCAGGATTAGGGGAACGATCAGCGACCTGGTTTGTCCCGGAAGTAGGGGTAGATACGTGCTGATGCTGCCCAAAACCGCCGGTAGCCCCGGCCAATAGGCATAGGGTTGTTAGTAGAATACTTGTTTTCATAGCGTTGAAACTGAATTATTGTCTTTATACAACTAAACAGCCGCGTCACTGGATGATGACGCGGCTTGTAAGATTCGGCAAAATCGTTGCGGAACTTCCAGAAAATCAGGATTATGGCATTGGCTCGGCTTTGTATCCTGCCCGCTCAACGGCTTTCCGAACTTCGTCACCGACACCGGTATCAGTGGTCTGCACGGTAAGAATTTTGTCGGGATTAGCGGTATCCACATTCCAGCCATCAAGCTGCTCGATGGCATTCAAAAAGGGGGTGACTGCGGCTATGCACCCACCGCATTTAATATTGGTCTTGAATCGGACCGTCGCACGGTTTAAGGTTTCCATAAGAGAGTTAATCGTTATATGATTGAAAAATCAGGCAAAAAGTGTTCATAGTTTGGCCCTTCGTAGCCGTAAACTGTTACTGACCACCGACACCGAACTAAGGGCCATCGCTGCCCCGGCCAGCATGGGGTTCAGCAGGAAGCCGTTGATGGGGTAGAGCAGACCGGCTGCTACCGGGATGCCGATGAGGTTATAGATGAACGCCCAGAACAGGTTTTGGCGGATGGTCTGCACCGTCTTTTTGGAGAGTTGCAGGGCCTTGGCGACACTGTTCAGGTCGGAGGTGATGAGCGTCATCTTGGCCACATCCATCGCAATGTCGGAACCACGTCCCATGGCGATGCTTACATCGGCTTGCGCCAGGGCCTGCGAGTCGTTGATGCCATCGCCAATCATGGCTACTACCTTGCCCTGCGCCTGTAGCTCTTTCACGAAAGCGGCTTTATCGACGGGCAAAGCCTCGGCCCGGAAGTCACTCAAGCCAACGGCTTTAGCTACGGCTCCGGCCGTTTGGGCGTTGTCGCCCGTCATCATATACACCGAGATACCGCGTTTGCGAAGCGTATGAATCGCTTCTCGGGAGGTCTCTTTCACCGGGTCAGCAATGGCGAGTACCGCCAGAATGCGGGTTTGATCGGCAAAATAGACGACCGTCTTGGCTTCCTGTTGCCAATTGGTCGCCAACGTTTGACTAGCCAGGTTAGCAGCAAGACCCTGTTCCGTCAGGAGCCGGGCGTTACCCACGAAGTAAGTAGTGTGCTGAAAGCGGCCTGACACGCCCCGGCCCGTCAGGCTCTCAAACCCGTCGAGGGCTGTTCCAACTACTCTGTTAGCCCGTAGCCGTTCGACGACTGCATCGGCCAGCGGGTGTTCAGATTGGGCTTCGAGAGCATACAGCACTGGCGATAACCGGGCAATTTCGGTTTCGCTCACCTGCCAGACTAGGTCGGTGACGGTAGGTTTACCCTCTGTGATGGTGCCGGTTTTGTCCAGCACAACGGCGTTGACTTTGTAGCCCAGTTCCAGGCTCTCGGCATCTTTGATGAGGATATTGTTGTCGGCTCCTTTTCCTACGCCAACCATAATGGCCGTGGGCGTGGCCAGCCCCAGCGCACAGGGACAGGCAATCACCAACACCGTTACCGAGGTCATCAGAGCCTGGGTAAAGGCGTTTTCACCGCCAAGGAACATCCAGACTCCAAATGTCAATACGGCAATACCAATAACCACCGGCACAAAAATCCCGGCAATTTTATCGACTAATTTCTGCACCGGAGCCTTGCTGCCCTGTGCTTCCTGCACCATGCGGATAATTTGCGCCAGCACCGTTTCACCCCCTACTTTCTGAGCCGTGAAACGGAATGCTCCTTTCTGATTGATGGTTCCGGCAAAGACAACTTCGCCGGTTTGCTTGGCCACCGGAATGGCTTCGCCCGAAATCATGCTCTCGTCCACGAATGATTCGCCCGATTCAACGACACCATCAACCGGGATTTTCTCGCCGGGTCGCACGACGATCACCTGACCGACCCGCACCTGGGCAACGGGTAATTCACGTTCGATGCCGCCCTCAATGATACGTATCGTTTTCGGTTGCAGGCCCATGAGTTTCTTAATCGCCAATGAGGTGTTTGATTTGGCCCGTTCTTCCAGCAGTTTACCCAGCGAAATAAAGGCAATGACCACTGCAGCGGCTTCAAAGTAAACGTGCGGGTGTTGGCCCCGGCTAATCCAGAAAGCAGGGTTCAGCGTATTAAAGGCGCTAAAGAGAAAGGCGATGCCCGTTGACAGAGCCACCAGCGTGTCCATGTTGGCTTTACCGTAGCGGGCCTGCTTCCAGGCATTGATAAAGTAAGACCGGCCCAGCCAGAATACCACCGGAGCCGACAGGACCATCATGATATAGTTAACATAGGGTAGTGTCATAAAGAGCATACCCAATACAACCACCGGCACCGACAGGATGCCTGCCCAAATGGTTCTTTTCTTCAACGATTCATACTGCCGCTCCTGAGCTTCCTGCTGCACGTCCCAAACGTTGGCCCGGTGCGGATCTTCTACATCGACCACCAGATCATAGCCAATGGATTGCAATACCTGCTGCATCCCCGCCGGGGTAATCTCTTTCGAGTCATACTCGACCGTGGCCGACTGGTTGGCATAGTTCACGGCGGCTTTGGCCACACCGGGTGTGTTGGTCAGCATCGACTCGATACTCACGGCGCAGGCCGCGCAAGTCATTTCGAGCACCGGAAACGTTTGCCGGGTCAGCCTTACCGAGGTCGGTGGTTTTGTAAGGGAGGTGATGGGTTCCGTCGTCATCATCGTTTTGTCAATTTATACGACAAAGGTCGCCCTATCTGCCACCCCCTCTGTTACACAATTCCCCCGATGGCTTGTGAGATTTCAGGTAATTCCGTGTCAGCTTACTGGTCAATTGGCCAACTAGTTCATACCCTGCTGCAACGCTTGCTTCTGTTGACGTACCTGCCGGAAATACGAAGGGGTAAGGCCCGTTAGCCGTTTGAACTGGTTGGAGAGATGGGAGGCACTGCTGAAACCAGTACGGTAAGCAATGTCGGTTAGCGGTTGATCCGTATAGACCAGTAACTCCCGAACCTTATCAAGGCGTCGGTTGATGATGTACTTTTCGAGGGTAATACCTTCCTGAGCGGAGAAAAGCGCACTCAGGGTGGGGTAGTCCATAGGAATCTGCTGAACGATAGCGTCGGAGTAGCGAATTTTGTGATCGCCCAGGTCATCCCGGTTCAGGATTTGTTCCACCACGGTTTTGGTCCGCTGAACGATGGTGGCTTTTGTATCGGTCAGCAACGCAAACCCTTGCTGGGCCAATGCCAACCGAACACAGTCTAACGACTCGGGGGCTACGAGTCCCTGAATATGCACCTGCCCCAGGCGAATGTCGAGGATCACCAAATTTTGCTCCTGTACGATGTCCCGCACCACATCAATGCACCGGGCACAGACCATGCCCCGTATCCGCAGGCTAACAACATCATTGGAATTTGTCTGGGTTATCATTGCAGGCTTAATCTTCTCCATAACTCATCGGAAGAACGAGCTGGTAACGGAGCGGGGTATCTTTCATTCACAAACGTATTCGATGAGATAACAGACAAAGCTACAGATGGTGTTTGCCAACCTGCTTGTAAAATTCAGCCTGTTTGTTGCAGAATTCGGATATATCAGACCTACTGGGTCGATTGGGGGTTGTATAACCAAAACACAATCACCGGGTTAGCCCCGGCCATTAATACCCTTACCTGCTCCAACGGATATGAACCATCAACAGTACACCAATCTGCCGGGTGATCCCGCCAAACCGCCCGAGTTGGTCGCGCCCGCCGAAGCGCAGGCCCAGCAACACATTGGTCACGACGGGCACAGCAGCCCGGCTACGCCTGAGCAACACAAAGGCGGCACCGGGATGGATCACGGGGCTATGAATCACAGTAAAATGGATCATAGTCAGATGAAACCAGGCGAACATAACATGGCAGGCCACGATCACGGGGCAATGATTGCTGACTTTTTGCGCCGGTTCTGGATTTGCGTTGTCCTGTCGGTACCGGTGGTGGTTTTCTCAACCATGTTTCAAAATCTGGTCGGTTATCAGCTTGATTTCCCGTTTCGCAATCCGATTGTGCTCGTAGTTGCTTCCTTCATTTACGTCTATGGAGGCTGGCCGTTCCTGACCGGCATGGTGGGCGAACTCAGAAACAAACAATTAGGCCAATCCAGGCTGGGAATGATGACGCTGGTTGCCGTTGCCATCACAGCCGCCTACACCTACAGCGTCGCCGTATCGGTGGGCTGGCTTCGGGGTATGGATTTCTTTTGGGAACTCGCCACCCTGATCGACATTATGCTGCTGGGGCATTACATCGAGATGAAATCGGTAGCCGGGGCTTCGCGCTCGCTCGAACTGATCGTGCAAATGCTGCCTTCGGATGCCCACAAAGTGGATGGAACGGCCATTAATGATGTGAAAGTCGATACGCTGACGGTCGGCGACGTGGTGCTGGTCCGGCCCGGTGAACGCATTCCGACCGATGGCGAAGTAGTCGAGGGCAGCAGCGCGGTCAATGAGAGTATGCTGACCGGCGAAAGCGTACCGGCTCAGAAAACAGTGAAGGATACGGTCATTGCCGGGGCTGTCAATGGCGAAGGCTCCCTCAACATTCGGGTGACGCACAAAGGCGAGGATAGCTATCTCAACAAAGTGGTCAAGATGGTGGAGGAGGCCCAAAACGCTAAATCCCAGACCCAAAATCTGGCTGACCGGGCAGCGGGCTGGCTAACTATCACCTCCCTTTCGGTAGGATTGATAACTCTCGTGGCCTGGCTCTGGCTGGGTAAAGACGTTGCCTTTGCGGTCGAGCGGATGGTCACGGTCATGGTTACGGCTTGTCCCCACGCTTTGGGGGTAGCGATTCCGTTGGTAGTGGCCATCTCCACGGCCATTTCGGCCCAAAAAGGGCTACTGATCCGAAACCGGACTGCTTTTGAGGAAGCCCGCAGAATTACGGCGATGGTGTTCGACAAAACCGGCACCCTGACCGAAGGCGCGTTCGGCGTAACCCGCATCAAGGTACTGACCAAAGACACGGACGAAACTACGTTGTTAAGCCTAACCGCAGCCCTGGAACAACAATCGCAACACCCTATTGCTCAAGGCATTGTTCGGGAGGCCAAAAAACGAGAACTCCAGTTGCCTTCCATCCGCGACTTTAAATCCATTACGGGTAAAGGTGTTTCGGCTACGGTAAATGGAAAGCAAGTCGTGGTGGTTAGCCCCGGCTATCTGAAAGAGAAAGGGATAAAACTGCCCCCGGATGCAACGGGCAGCGAAGCCGAAACGGTAGTATTTGTGCTAATGAACGACCAGCTACTGGGTTATGTGGCCTTAGCAGACCGAATCCGGGATGATTCCAAAGAGGCCGTTCGGCGGTTGCAGGAGTCGGGTATCAAGGTGTATATGGCCACCGGCGACAACCAGAAAGTAGCCGGTTCGGTGGCCAAAGAGTTGGGTTTAGACGGCGTTTTTGCCGAAGTGCTGCCCGATCAGAAAGTGAAAATCGTGAAGGACTTACAGGCAAAAGGGCAGTTTGTTGCCATGACCGGCGACGGGGTCAACGATGCCCCGGCACTGGCCCAGGCCAACGTGGGCATCGCCGTTGGTTCCGGCACCGATGTTGCCGCCGAAACCGCCGACATCATCTTAGTCAATAGCCGCCCAACGGACATTACCAACCTCGTTGAGTTTGGCAAGGCGACCTACCGCAAGATGATTCAGAACCTGTTTTGGGCAACGGGCTACAATGTCGTCGCCATTCCGTTGGCAGCCGGCGTGTTATACCCTAATTTCGTCCTCAGCCCTGCTTTGGGGGCAGTGCTGATGAGTGCCAGCACCGTCATCGTCGCCCTGAACGCGCAGTTGTTGAAACGGAGTCTGAACCGCAGCCGCGAGAAAACCGGAGTCAGATAAGGCTTTTGTTGCGTCTTCCAGTCGGGAGTCGGGTCTATATCTGATGCAGATACCCATTACCAGTCTTAACAAAAATCGAGTATGAGCGCCGGAACCATGTGCATGACCGACGGCATCTGCAAATACAAAGATGGCACGATCACGAAGATGAAAGAAGGCGACCACTGCACGATGGAAAACGGGAAAATGGTCATTCATCCCGGCTCGAAAAAAGACCATAAGAAGGCTGGTGTCAAAATGGGCAAGATGAAAATGAACGGGTAAACAAACCCGGCAAGCCAACGTGTCTCGAACCAACAATGCCCGCGCAGACTTGTTTTGGGACACATTGCCCATAAATCACTCAACGACGAACAACTCCTTTTTTACAGCCCCGAAAAGCTCACGGGTTGATACAGCCCAACCGGCGGGCGCAACGAAGCCGTACCCGGCAACCACAGTCCATCATCTGATTATGCTGGCAGTAGCCTTGATTTTGGTTGCAGGCTGCAACGCAAAAACGACTACCAACGGCGGCACAAAAGCAGATCCCACCGCCCAGGCCGACACCCGCCCCGTCTGGAGCGAGGGTGATTCCTTTGGAACGAAATTTGGGCGGTAAGGAAAGGTCAAACAGCCTTGTTCGGCCATGTCATCAGGCTTATTACCACCTAAACATGAAAACTGTCACGCCAAATAAAATGTCCGCCAATTCTGATTAGCCTCATTCCATCCCAGAGTGGTTTCTCTTCGCCTTCCCAGGGGCTGATGCGTTCACCTTTCCGAATCATCCATTGTTCGTCCTCCTGATGAATGTAAACCGGACAGTCAAATGTATTGGCCCAATCATTCACGTTGCTGTAATAACGAATTCATAGACACGCTCATGCAATTGCAGAACCCGAACGCTACTGGTATGCAGCAACTCGTCATGCGTTGTCCATTGCTGACCACCCTCCGGCACGTACTGCCGGTC
>JAJAYX010000626.1 GCA_026785985.1 Rudanella sp.
AAGATAATGCATATAAGCTACAGCAACAAGCTATTCAGACTGAAGAGCGTCGAAATAGAGAAGATGCTGTAGAGAGAGCATCAAAAAAAGCAACAGCCTCAGAAGAAAGTGCCAAGCGTTTACAATTAGCCGAGCAAACAGCATATGCCCTTCAAGCAAAAGCAGACCTAGCACTTCGTCAGAAACGCGAATTAGAAGAAATACTAAGACAGGCCAACGTCCAAGTTGAGCAGAAAGCACAGAAATTAGAAGCCCAAAAGCAGCAGGAAGCGCAAGCACGACGACTTGCTGAGGAAAGCAGAATTGCTTTATTAAAACAACAGCAGGAAGGAGGACAACGTAATTTTTGCGAGACGGGTACAAGTTATTGCTTTGACATTCAACGGTTGTACGAGCGTAATCCTACAAACTTCAAATTTCCGACAATCAGAAGTCTAACCAAGGACTGTGGTGTTCATCACGAGTTAAAAAACGGAGTTAAGCAGCTTGACACCTATGACCAGCTAAGTCATTATATTTTTGCTTATGGGTTAATGCACCAGGCCAAACTACAGCAGGCATATGAATCGATATTTTCAAATAACCACTTGCAACTCACTGGACAACGAATTGAGATTATTGACTATGGTTGTGGGCAAGGTATTGGCACTATATGCTTTATTGACTACCTTAAAGAACAAACCAACTGTAATTGTACCATTACAAGGGTGAAACTGGTTGAACCATCTGTTTTGGCTCTCAAACGTGCTGTTCTGAATATTAGCTATTCTTTAAAGAGTATAAATAATCAAGAAAATATACTTGCGATTAATAAAGAGCTTAATGGTATCAATCAACAGGATATTGAAACCCAAAATACTACTACTAAAATCCATATTTTTTCAAATATTATTGATGTGGAAGGTTTCGACCTCTACCAACTTTATCACAAGATTCTGGCAACTCAAAGCGCAATAAACATTTTTATATGCGTGAGTCCTAACATCATGCCGTCGCGTAATCAGCGGTTGGATCGTTTTCAGCAGTATTTTATGAATCACCCAAGTTTCACTCCTATTGATAATCGTGAAAGTGATATACCTAACCCAAAAAGCCCAGATAAATCATACAAGCGTTATGAAAGACTTTTTAAGGTGCAGTTAGGTGATGCTATTATAGCAACAAATCCAGTAATTTTAAGCCATTCAAGTCGTTTTACAGAAGACGATGACCTTCCGTTCTAAATCATTTAATTATGGACTTGTTCAATGAGTCGGCAACTACAGAACATAAACTACCTTTCGAGCTTCCATCGAAAAGTGGCTATGAAGTCAATTGGGACGACAGTTTAAAAGGCTTCATAATCAAAATTCCTAACGGAGAACTCTTTTATGCAGAGCATTTCTTCGATAAGAGAATTAGTGACCGTTCTGTGGAGTATTTTTTAGAAAATGATACAAATGATTGGCGCAAGGCTGATTGGAGAAGTTTTGATAAGGAACAACTTGATAATGTTAACTTCAAAAATATACAGTGGCACCATGACCAAGTGAAAATGTATGGTAAAGCTATCTTTTTACCCAGATACTCGGCATGGTATGGTGACAGCGATAAGCTCTATACTTATTCTGGTTTGACGCTTCAGCCAAAATCGTGGAATACAGGGCTTCTATACATCAAAAAACAGATAGATAAAGTAGCCGGTGTACCCTTCAATAGCGTATTAATGAATTGGTACAGGGATGGTGAAGACTATATCAATTGGCATACTGACGCGGAAAAAGAGTTGGGGAAAAATCCTATCATTGGTTCGGTTAATTTTGGGGCAACAAGAAAATTTCAAATTCGTCGTAAAGATGATAACGATGAAAAATTTGAAGTTCCGCTGAAGCACGGGACATTCTTGCTAATGCGCGGAGAAATGCAACACTATTGGCAACATGGGGTTCCAAAAGAGAAAAAAGTCAAAGACGCTCGTTTCAATTTAACGTTCAGAACTATTAAAACATAGCATTCTGAACCGTTTAGCACAAGACAATTAGCCGTTGTTGAAGTAATTTTGCCCAATGGAGACAGGCGTTTACATTCCTATTATTTCAGATTACGGCTTCAAAGCCACCTTTGGCAACGAAGCTGACAGCTTGTTCCTTCGCACTGCGTTGCAGGCTCTTATCAAGTCGAGTACGCCTATCCGTGAGGTTCATTTCGATAAGAATGCGTTTGAGGCTTTGACCATTGACAGTCGAAGCGGTATTTTTGATTTGGCCTGTACGGATGAAAACGGTACTCAGTTCATTGTCGAAATGCAGTTGGGACAGGCCCCGCATTTTGTCCAACGGATGAAGTTTTATGCCCTCCACAAGTTCAACACAGTAGTGGAACGGGGCGAGTTCGATTATGCTAACCTGCCAAAAATCTACGCTATTGCAATTTTAGAGAAGACTATTCTACCGACGACTCTTTTTCATACCGTTGCTAATTTGAGAAGTGAGCAAGGTGAAATTATTGATAGCCAAATGAGATTTATCACGGTAGAATTGGCTAAGTTTACCAAACAAGTTACTGAGGTAGAGACTGATTTAGACAAACTGGTTTACACGATGAAGACGCTTCATACAACACAGCCCACGCAGTATCCCGCTTTCTGGAATGAAGACTGGTTACGCCGTGCTATTGATGAGTTGGATACGCGGAAGATGACCCCAGAAGAACGCGCTTACTTTGCTCGTGTGACAGCGGCCAATGCCGAAGCAGTTAAAGCTGAGAAGCAGAAGATCGCAGAAGCAGAAGATCGCAGAGAAGCAGATGTAAAGATAGAAATGATAAAAAAAATGCTGACAGTCAGCCAATTATCTGTAGAGGATATAGCCAATTTTAGCAATACCCCTACTGATTTTGTTCTGTCCATTAAGCGAAACCTTCCAACAGAAAAGTAGCTTATCATAAAATACAGTTTACCATCAACCATAAACCACCCGAATGCTCGAACTCGCTGCCGGCCCATACCGGGGTATCATTAAACGCCTGTGGCGATTTGCCCTGATTGGTTTGGGGCTGATTATCTTCTACATTTTTGCCGTAAGCGTCAACTTCCTGTGGCTGTTTGGCGGTATGCCCAGCCTGAAAACGCTTGAGAATCCGCAAAGCGAAGTTGCCTCCGAAATGTATTCGGAAGATGGTGTGTTGCTGGGCAAGTATTACACCGAAAACCGAACCCCTATTGAGATTACCCAGGTTTCCCCAAATATTATTTCGGCTCTGATTGCTACGGAGGATGCCCGTTTCACCCGGCATTCAGGCATCGACCCACGTTCGTTGTTCCGGGCCATAACGGGGGCGTTGCCTTTTGGTGGCAAAGGTGGTGGCAGCACGCTGACTCAGCAAACGGCCAAAAACCTGTTTGAAACGCGCACCGAAAAATACCAGGGGTTTCTGGGTTATATCCCGCTTGTCAGCACCGTAATGTCTAGAACAAAGGAGTGGATTCTGGCTGTTCGGCTTGAAAGAAACTATACGAAGCAGGAGATCCTGATGATGTACCTGAACACCGTTTCGTTCGGGAACAACACCTATGGAATTAAAACGGCCACCAAGACCTATTTTGGCAAGGAACCCTGGCAATTGACTGTGGAAGAGAGTGCGTTGCTGGTTGGGATGCTCCAAAATCCGTCACTCTACAACCCCCGTACCCATGAGGAACGGGCACAGCAACGCCGGAATGTGGTGCTGGGCCAAATGAAAAAGTACGGTTTTTTGGACGATGTTCAATTTGCGACGTATCGAAAAAAACCTATCAAACTCGATTTCAGCGTTGAGAACCAGAATTCAGGCATGGCCGCTTATTTCAGGGCCGTGGTAAAAGACGACCTCCAACGCTGGATCAAAGAATATAACGAAAACAACGGTACCGAACTCGACCTGTATAGCAGCGGTTTGAAAATTCGTACTACTATTGACTCCCGGATGCAGGCCTACGCCGAAGCCAGCGTGACGGAACACATGCGCGATCAGCAACGGAAGTTCTACGAACACTGGCGGGGTCGAAATCCCTGGGTTGAACGCGATCCGCGAACAGAGAAATTCGTCGAAATCAAAGGTTTTATTGAGCAGGTTGCCAAACGAACAGCTCGTTACAAAGGGCTTAAGAAAGAATACGGCGACAATACAGAAGCCATTTGGCGCGAGATGCGGAAGCCCGTCAAAATGAAGGTGTTTACCTATGCGGGCAAGAAAAATGAGAAAGACACTACCCTCAGCCCGCTCGACTCGATTCGGTATTATAAGCGGCTGCTGAATGTGGGCTTCATGTCGATGGACCCCAACACGGGACAGGTGAAAGCCTGGGTTGGCGGTATCAATTTTAAGCATATGAAGTTCGACCACGTGCGGCAGGGCAGGAGGCAACCGGGGTCAACGTTCAAGCCGTTTGTGTATCTGTCGGCTCTCGACAAGGCGTTTATGACTCCCTGCGACCATTTCACCGACCAACCCACCACGTTTGCCCACGGTGAAGACAACAACGGTGGCCCCGCCTGGACTCCCAAAAACTCAACGGGTCGATACAGTTACCGGAGTTTGTCGTTGCGCGAGGCACTGGGACAGTCAATTAACACGGTGAGTGCCCAATTGATGAAAAAATCAAAGTCGGCCACGGTGGTCGACTATGCCAAACGCCTGGGGGTGCAAAGCCCGCTCACGGCCAATCCGACCCTCTGCCTCGGCACGAGCGACGTAACGGTTTTTGAAATGGTGGGGGCCTATTGCGCCTTTGCCAACGGAGGCTACCGGGTGAAGCCCATGCTCATTCTGGACATCCGCGACAAAGATGGAAATGTGCTGGCGAGTTTCGGGCCACTGGCTAATCAGGAGATCAATGCTTCGAGGGCCTATGATATGCTCTACCTGATGCGCGGAGCCGTGGAAGACCCAAATGGCACCTCAGCCCGACTCAAAAATCAGTATAAATTGCTTGATGGTGGCAACGAAATTGCGGCTAAAACCGGTACTACTTCCAATTATTCGGATGGTTGGTTTATGGGTATGACCCAAAATCTGGTGTCAGGTCTGTGGGTTGGTGGGGACGATCGAAGTATTCACTTTCGCAATCTCGAATTTGGGCAGGGTGCCCGCGTGGCCATGCCCGCCTGGGCCATATATATGCAACGAGTGTATAAAGACCCGGCCCTCCCCCGCTACAAACCTGAACGGTTCCGCAAACCCGATAAATACAAAATCGATTGTGGCGGCTATTATATAGACTCCAGCCAACGCTACATTCCGCCGAAGGTGACCACGCAGGATGAGGAGGGGATTTTGCAGTAAAGGTGACCAGGCATCTTTTCATAAAATACAAAAAAGATGCCTGGCAATTTGGGGTGATGGTCGGCTAGCTACTGCTATTGCTTCTTAACGGTCGACCCAGAAAAATGCTCGGGTTTGGCGGGCATTATTTGCGATAGGACTCTTTCAGGGTTACAAATTCGCCCCCTTTGTAGGTGCCATCATTTATTTTCTTTACGAGTGATTCTAACTGCCCGGTCGCCCAATCGGGGATATATTTATCGGGGGTTTCCACAAACACGCGGGGGTAGGCATATAGGTTACGGCCCACGCCAAACTGGACAGCACAACGTTTCATAGCATCGGAAATGCCGCCTTTGATCGGTTCAATATCGGTTCGGTTGGCTCCATCAGTTTTGGTCAGGCGGGTTCCGTCGGGCAGGGTTACGGTGATGCGGCACAGAAAACCGTCCTGAATTTCGGTAATGTCGTTTTGCCAGCCGTGCCAGCCAAACTGCCTGTCGAAACGTTCCATTACGCAGCGGTTAGTGATGTAGGGCACCACAATAAGTTTGCCGGTTTTGGTCTGTTGCTGCACGCGCCACTCAATTTCGTCGGGCTGAATCGGGCTGCTTAAAATGTCTAAGGGATACTTGGTTTCTTCCATATATTTTCAACGTTTTTTTCGTGCTTTTCGTTCGCTCAATCGGAACTAATTTGGCTACCTAACACGCTGATATACTGTTTGATATAGCTATTTATGGCTTTTGATTTTTACTGTAAAATAGACCGGGGATGATCGAGCGTTAAAACCTTGCCGAAGAACCCGTTTTCGGCGTTCAACCGCTTCAGGAAC
>JAJAYX010000627.1 GCA_026785985.1 Rudanella sp.
CCGTGTTCAGGCTCAGGCCCGTTGGTAACCCAATAACCGCGTAGGTCAGTGTCTGACCTGTGTTGGGGTCGGTGAAGGCTCCCGTTGGCAGGTTATATGTGAACGGGAAACCCGCCACAGCCGTTGTCGAAACCAACGTGGTGCTAACGGGTGCCTGGTTCGCGTTGATGGAGAGTCCCAGCGTTCCCGATGCCGACAAACCGCCCGTATCCGTAGCCCGAATCACCACCGAATTAGTGCCGGTGGCCGATGGCGTACCTGTGATGGCACCCGTTGCCGCATTCAGGCTCAAACCTGTTGGCAAACCTGTTGCCGCGTAGGTCAGCGACTGCCCCGCGTTGGGGTCGGTGAAGGCCCCCGTTGGCAGGTTATATGTGAACGGTATGCCCGTGAGACCCGTTGCTGCCGCCAGCGACCCGCTGAACACAGGAGCCAGATTAACCCCACCATCTTTACAGAAAGCCACCAGATCGAACGTATAAACGGAAATAGATCCGCCCTGCGTCGCCGTGATCATAATCGGTTTCGGATCAGCAATAAGGCCCGCTTCAACGGTGCCGCTGCTGCTGGTTACGCCCGTCCGGGTAATGCCGGGAGCCGAATACGTAATGGCCGATCCGTCGCCCCCGGTATTGGTAAACATAATAGCCCCGGTGGTGCAATTGTAGGTTGGTTGGGTCAGCGTGAAGTTGTTAGCAGTGCCACCGGACGGGCTGAAACCCAGAATCAGTTGGCCACTGGCCGACAGTCCGCCGGGATCCGTAGCGGTAATGACAACCGTGCTGATGCCCGATGTCGAGATGGTGCCATAGACAGTTCCGGTGGGCGGATCAATCAGAAACCCGGTGGGCAGGCCCGTTGCCGAGTAGGTCAGTACCTGTCCGTCGGGGTGGGTAAACGCGCCCGATGGAACGTAATAATAAAAGGTGCGCCCTACCGTGCCGGTCGATGTGCCAATACCCCCATTGTAAATGGGTGCCCGGTTGGACGGTGCAGCACAGAAGGAGGCAATATTAAACGTATAGCTGGTGGAATTCCCGCCTTGGGTAGCCGTAATAATCAGTGATTTAGGGTCGGTTCGGAGGCCCGCTTCCACAGTGCCGCTATTGCTGTTGGGATTGTCGCGGGTAACGCCGGGAGCCGAATAGGTAATGGCTGATCCATTACCTCCACTGCTATTGAAGGTAATAGCGCCGGTAGAGCAATTATAAGTTGGCTGAGAGAGCGTAAGCGTACCCTGGGCGAGTACATGTTGCCGGAACTGACCGACGAAGAACAGAGTTAATGCGCAAAGCCACAGCCTTGCGGTAGTCAGTCGTAAGTTCTTAACCATGATGATCAGGTAAAATGTTGAAAATAGTCTTGTTGTAGATTAAATGTGAAAATCGGACAAGCCGAAAGCGCGAAAGTTCGTCGCGCTACATGAAGGCAGACGAAGAGCCAGAATGGTTGCTTAACCAGTCTCAGACAAACAGTAAATCGCTGTGATTGAAGAGTATGGCCCCTAAGTAGGCCCGTAGATTAAAGGTATGAACATAAAATTGCAGTTAGGATAGAAGATGCTGTTGTGCTGAATTGACTGCAATATGCTTATAATGTCTATTTATCAAGAGGTAATAATAGTAAACGGGCATAAAGTGTTTAAATGGGATTTTTTAGTAGGCTACCCTGAACATAGGCTTAACAAAGCGATACAGCCAACAAGGCGTACTCGATAGATATAATTAGACCCCTGTCTGCCTGGACAAGGGTCTCAATACCAACTTCTTATTAATTTATTGCGGTTAATTTTACAATAATGCCCGGCCCATAATACAACACGTAATAGGTATTGGGGCTTGTCGTACTCAGCAAAATATCGACGGGAGTAATGGCAGGCGTGAACAAACTCACTGCCGGATCGTCGCCATTAGCTACCCGGCCCGGCGTAGAGAACCCAAACTCCGTCACAAGGGGTTTGCCGCCGGGAGTCAACACAATATCGGTCAGTCCCGAAAAGCCTGATTTATACACGGTGGGCGTGACAGGTGTCGCCCCTGAGCCGCTTACCCGGAAAATTTTAGCGATTCCAACCGGGAACGGAAAACCACTCAAGGTGCTGACATAGAAGTTCGTACCATCGAAAACAATGCCGGTTGGCACAGGGTCGATGGTTGGTGGCCCCATCGGTGCGGCCGGATAAGTAGGGTTCGGAAAATCGGGAAACACAGCATAAACGCTCAGGGCACCACTGGTTTTGTCGCGACGGATAACGGCATTGCCGCCCGCATCAGTAATAAACAGATCGCCGTTTGGCCCAAAGGCGAGGTTGTACGGATTCGAATCTTTAGGGTCGGGCGCGTTGGGGTGCGCATTCTTCACAAACGTCCCGATGTCGATTCCGGTTAGTGTGCTGGCGGCAACAGGAGCCGTTGTTCCAGGAACAAAACTTGTCACATTGAGGGTGTACAACTTTCCTTCGACACCATGCAAAACATAGAGCGTTCCGTCTCTGAAAAGGAGGTGATTGAGGCCTGCGGGTGTACCCTCCGGACTAACGACCGATAAAAAACCCGTGATGACCGGATACTTTACCCCGGTGGGTGTAATCACCGTCACCTGCCCATTATTTACCGTCCCGCTACCCGCTTCTGTCACTCACAAATTACCTTTGGAGTCATCTGCCAGGCCAATTGGCGCACGAAGGCCCGTTGCAAAGGGTGGCCCCTGTGCGGCACTCAACCTCATCGGATTCGGAATGGGGTGATCCTGCAAACAACCGGCGACCGTGACGAGGAAACTGCCTACGATGAGCAAGGCCCTCAACGAAAAAAAAGAAGTGTGTTTTTTGTTCATGACTGGAATTGGTTAAACTTGATTTAGAGGAGCGCGTAAGAAACACTAAGTAGCTGAAATATAAGGACTACAGATAGTATAAGACAAGAAACGAGGATTAAATTGAGTATTCGGTAGAGATTGTTTGGGGAGTGAGAATGAAAC
>JAJAYX010000628.1 GCA_026785985.1 Rudanella sp.
GGAATTTCGTAGATATTAATCAGGAAATCGCGGCCTTTTTCGGTCATGCAAATCACCCGTGCCGAAATGTCAGCAATGCTCTTCAGCACCAGTAGTTGCTCTTCGGTAGGGTTTTTCAGAATCGTGTGGAAGGTGGTTACCACAGGCATGGTCAGGTTACGCAACAGCGTCAGGATATAACTTCCGGCGGGCCCGCCATATATACCATATTCATGTTGAACACAGACAACCTCCGTATTTTTTGAATTCAGAAATTCGGCCGCCTTCCGATATGATTCCTGATCATGCTGATAAAACTCATACCGCACCTCCGACGGGTAATCATAGCCTTCGGGCGTGTCGTTCACCGAAACAACGATAGGTCGGGCATCGGGGATAAATGAATGATATGAATGATACAGGTCAGCGGTGAAGGTAGCAATACCACACTGACGCGGCAGATAATCGCCGATAAATGCCACGTTTTTTGGGCTAACATCCCACGGATTGCTTATATAATCGTTCGGCGTCATAATACTTGAGAGGCTAACAGTGAGAGGCTAACTTGTATAATCAACTTCATAGTCTATAAGCAAAGTAGAGGAGTAATTGTTTCATTTTGCCGGTATAATTCGACTAATCTGAGGGAGAGGGATTTTTATAACTATTTTTATAACTGTTTCTATAAATAGTTGTACTGAGTGATTGTAATTACGCTTATAACTTTTTTGTATAGGACGAAAGTAGGGGGGCATAAAAAAACCGGAGACAGAGTCTCCGGCCTTTTTTGCGACACCAATATGAAATTAAACTTGGGTACTATCGGTCGTAGTTGGCATTTTGCGGATCAAAATTCGTCCAGCCTGCGAGCCAGTTGTCGGTGCCATTGAAAGCACCCCGGTACGGAGCAGCGGTGAAGAACGAATTAGCAAGTTTGCCACCTGTTGCGGCATTACCAGCTACTAAAAGAGGAGAGGCTGCACCAACCAGGAAGTTAGGGCCTGTGAGTGTAAAGTTAGCTGCGTTGAAGAGCAACGTAGCAATATCCGTTGACGCTACGATTGAATTTTTCTTTGCCGCCGTGTTGAAGAACGCCGTAGCCTGATCGTTAGTGATTGCACCAGCACCCCGAACCGGTATCAGCGAGTTAGCAATCGTAACACCTTGCAAGTCGAGGCCACCTGTAGTTACGTTGTTCAACGTACCGGTTGCCGTACCATCCAATCGTAATCCTTCGGGCCAGCCTGAGAATACAGAATTAAAGATGCTGATCGAGGTGTTCCGGCGTAAGTGCATTGCCGACTGGTATGGACCGCTACCACCCGAAGTAGGGTTAGTATTAGGCGTTGCCGAGAAAGCAAAACAGCTCATATTAGCGAATACCGGCGCAGTCAATGGCAAACCGTTATTAACAGCCAATGGGCCTTGCGCGGCTGTGTTCTCGCCAGGGTTGAAGTTGTCTGACTCAAAGGAGTTAGACGCTGACTGGTCAGCGGCATTGGGATCGCGGAGTGAAACGCCAAACTGAACTTTACCTGTGAAACCAAAGTCAGCGTCGAAGTCGTCGTCGAAACCACGGAGAGCCACCAGATATTTGGCATTTACGGTACCACCGAACCACTCGAAAGAGTCGTCACCACTGTATGAAACCTGAATGCGGTCGAGGGTAGTGCCTGAGCCAACACCATATAGCGTCAGACCGTTGATCTCGCTGTTTGGAACTGTTGTCAGGGCAATACCTGCAAACTCGATCCGAACGTATTGCAACGTACCTGAGTTATCGGCGGGTTCGTTGAAAGTTCCATACGTACCTTCAATACCACCTTCGAACGTGGTTGCGCTAGGCCGGTTGGTTGGCGCTCTGCCAATCAAAACAACACCACCCCAGTCACCATACTTACGCTGACCGGCGGCTACATTCGATGTGAAGATGATTGGCTGCTGAACCGTGCCTTTTGCTTCGACTTTGGCACCGGGCTGAACAATCAAAGTACCACCCCGGCTCTGGCCAGAGGGATCTAAGGCAATACCACCGCCTTTGATGATGGTACCCGGCTGGATAGTCAGTGTTGCTCCTGCCCGTACATAGACGAATCCACGAAGCAGGTAAACATTAGTTGATGTCCAGGTTGTGTTGGCCGTGATGTTCGTGGCTACTTCAATAACCGGCTTGGCACCCAGGGCAAACGTACCGCTGAATTGAGCTGCCTGACCATTGGCAACTACCGAAACAGTAGTACCAGCGTTTTGCGGAACAGTTACAACTAATTGCGTTGCACTTGCTGTTACAACTTGAGCAGCCACGCTACCGAATGTAACACTGTTGCTGGCTGGTGTGGTATTGAAGTTTGTACCCGTTATAACAACCGTTGAGCCAGCTGGTGCTGATATGGGGCTAATGCTGGTGATGCTGGTTACGGGTGCAGGCTCGTCGTCATTATTACACCCCGATACTACTGCAAACAGGCCTACTACGACAAGTAGAAGTAACGGCCAGCGTTTCATGAAATTCATAAATAAATTAGATTTGGTTTGACATCTGTTCTTGTACTAACTCATTATTAATTAAGGCACTATCGTCCGCCGTCCGAAGGCGTATACACCGGTCAGTGTAACATACTGACCACGACGGAACACGCGAACATTCTGATCGGCAGTGGCGTTTTGCGAGGTCACATCGCTGTCAATTTTGCTGTCGCCACTGTAATCCTGAGCAAATCGGTATGGTGCGTTCAGAATATCCTGAATACCTAACCGGAGTTCAAACTGCTTCTTGAATGTTTTGGAAATGTTCAGATCCAGTACATTCCGGGGCATTTCGAAAACAGTGGGCTGGTTTTGATTACCCACCGCAAAAATGCGCGGACCAGCTACGTTGAATAAAAGGTTGGCCTGCCATCCCGAAATAGGGTCAGCATAATACACCCCGGCATTAATCAGATACGGTGACTGATTGGCCAGTGGCCGCTCAGACGATTGGATATTCGTGAGATCGTATGGACCAATGAGACCACTCAAATCAGGTCCGATAACCGACTGGCCTAAATTAATGCGGCTGTTGATGATGGATACGTTACCCACTAACTGGAGGTTTTGCAGAAACACGCTCGATGATGAAGCAAAACCCTTCCGGAGTTCCAGTTCGACACCGTAGTTACGCGCCGACTGTGCATTGATAAACGTGTATCCTAAACCACTTGCGGTTGGAATGAGGAAGGTCTCGATTGGGTTTTTAAACTGCTTGTAAAAACCGGTAATCGAGAAAATCTCGTTTGGCGTTGGGTAAAACTCATACTTGGCATCAATATTCTGGATCGTTGCCGTTGTCAGAGCCGGATTGCCCCGTACATCGGCGAGTAAGTTAAAATCGAAGTAGGTGAATGGTGCCAACTCCCGCAACTCAGGGCGGTTCACCGTAGCCGAGTAAGCAAACCGCAAATTGTTGCGCTCGTTTAGCTTGTAGATAAAGTTAACCGAAGGCAGTGGGCTGAATATCGTTTTGTTTACCAGATCGGTCGTTACCAGATTAAGGTCTGAGCGCAACGTCTGATTGTTTACTTCGCCCCGGAAACCCGCTGTTAAGTTTGCCTTAAGTCCAAAGTTGACATCGCCCTGCACGTAGGCAGCAACGTATGTGTTGATACCCTGATACGAGTCCAGATCTTTTGTTCCGTCGAGGAGCGAAAATCCCCCAGGTTGACCGGTAACATTGTCGGAACTAAAAATTGTATTGAGTGGCTGACCAAGAATAGATGTCGATACATTGCCAACCTTCTCATATCCGTAGAAACGGGCCGAATACAAACGATTACGTTGTTCACCGTAGAAGCCCGCTTTGATACGATTCGGCTCGCGATCCGTCGGGTTGCCAAAGGTGTGGTCATAATTTCCGATCAATGAGACCACGTTTTCATTCAAGGTCGAGAAGAACCGACCATTGTTGATTGGGTTTGGCTGGTTTGGAATAATTGCGGAGAATGGTGCCAGTTTACCATCGGTGCCAACGGAACCCGTTACACGCTGAAAACTCGCACGGCGCCAGTCTGGCTCCCAACGACCAGAGTAACTATACGCACCAATCCAGTTAAATTTCGACAGTTGACTAATAGAATGCTCGCCCGATACCTGTGTGCTAAGAATGCTCCGGTTTTCAAATCGCTCCGAAAAAGCCTGTACATCAAGACCGTCGACCACGCGCTGCCCGAGACGGTTGAGCGTTTCAGTCGTACTCAGGAGATTAAATAATGTTTTCCACTCCAGGGTAAAATTGGGGCTGAAGCGCGCTGTCCAGTTGTGCAATACGCCCAAACGTGTTTGCCGCTGGTAGTTGGAATCGTCATATTTTTCAAAAACATCGTTGGCTGTTGCCCCGTTCTGATAAAAACTAAAATCAATATCAGCGTATTGGTTGGTCAGGCTGTAGTTAATGCTTGTCAGGTTACTAACCCGGACATTACCCACATCGAACCGACGACCAAAATTGACAGCCAGGCGCACATCGGGATCTACCGAAATCTGACGTAGGGCCCATGCGTTAGGGAGTAGTCGAGAATAAGCAGCGCGTTGAGCGGCATTAAGTGCATTAAAATTGTTGGCGCGGGTCGGAAAGCTACTGGGGAGTTTTTGACCTTTATTCCAAAGGCCCAACGCACTCAAACCTCCCCGGTCGTGCGTCTGTACGCTCTCAAACGTAGTACCTGGACGGTAACCAATGGTAAGGCCTGCATCTATGAAGTTCTGGTCGGGCCGACGTTTGGTATAAATCTTGATAACACCACCGGCAAAATCACCCGGTAACTCAGCTGAACCGGACTTGAAGACGATCATCCGGTCGATGATGTTGCTCGGTACAATGTCGAATGAGAACGAGCGCGACTCAACTTCGGTCGATGGTGTAATAACATCGTTGATCATTACCGAGTTGTAGCGGGTACCTAAGCCCCGAATCAACACAAAGCGGTTATCGACAATACTGATTCCCGGAACCCGGCGAATGGCCGCTGCGGCATCGCGATCTTGTGATTTTTGAATTTGCTGAGCCGAAATACCAACGGCCATCGGCTTGAGTTGCTTGATCTCGGTGATCACGGCAATTTCGGTGTTGGTTGCCCGGCCCGCTCTTACCACAACTTCCTGGAGACTTCTGCCCTCTTCCTGGAGTTCGGTATCAATAGCGGTCGTGTTTCCTGACTCAACCCGAACGTTTGGAATCTCCGTTGTCAGGTAAGAGACGTAGGAAATAATCAGTTTGTGCGTAGCGGCAGGAACGTTGGCGATGGTAAAATTGCCTTCGATATCGGTGGCGGCTCCGGTGGTTGTTCCGTCGATACGGACAGTGGCGCCAATTAAAGCTTCTTTGGTTTTCGCGTCTTTAATGGACCCGCGAATGGTGCCCGTCTGAGCAAAGGAAGCTGAAATAAAAAGGAGTGAAAAAAAGAGACTAAGTAGCGTTGCGCTTTTCATATTGGTTTTGTCGTATTTGACGGGGCAAAGCTACTGCACCAATGTTACGCCAATATGAAGCCACCGTTACCGATGGGTTATGTTAATGCAGGTAGTTCTCACTAATATTACCGCTGTATGACCAGCCAAATAATATCAAAGCAATTTCCAAAAGAAAAGGTCGGCTATTTCGCTATCATGGCTCTTTTCCAGTAGAATCCAAATAATAGTTTGTTAATCGAGAATAATGAACCGTTTTCCGGGGGATTGCTCACCACCCTTCATAACCAGTCCATTCACCACCACATACTTCACCTGATCCCCTTCTTTGAGCAAAAACGTGGGTACTTGTCCCAACTCCAGCGGTTGGGCGGGCAGATCGCCCTCAACCAGCACATGTACGGGTTCAGAGCCGAGTTTTTTATAAGCTGTTTCGGAGTTCGCTTTCTTCAATCGGAACACCACTGTTCCCTGCTGCCGAAGGTCAGCAACGTTCAGTTTCGTGAGTTTGTCGATTGATTTGAGGGTTTCGGGATAGACAGTAGCGGGAACCAACTCAAGACCCGTCGCGTCGATTTCCTGCAAACCAAAGAACGTGGACAGGTCGCCGAGATCCTCTATTTTGCTTTCGTAGCGAAAATCGCGGGCGTTGTTTGTGTTCTCTTCATACTGATTGATCCCCACGTCCATTACTGTTCTGACCCCATTTCGCACTACGCCCACGTTCCGAATCAGCACATCGAACAGGGCGCGGCCGTTTTCGGG
Source organism: Rudanella sp. (assembly GCA_026785985.1). Taxonomy (GTDB): domain Bacteria; phylum Bacteroidota; class Bacteroidia; order Cytophagales; family Spirosomataceae; genus Rudanella. The sequence continues at coordinate 6,187 of JAJAYX010000628.1, forward strand.
AATAGCCGTGTAGTCAGCCACGTTCTCAGCCTCATAGCTACGGTTGGCAATGCTGTTCAGAGCCGACAGAATCGCCACGAAGTTTAGCCGCCGGACCATCATTTTTTCGGTATCACCTTTATACCCGCCGGATTCGATCAGAATCAGGGTCGTTCCCCATTTCTGAATATTGTCGCCAAAGGCGCGAGCCTCAAACTCATCGTCGTAGCGGGCAATCTGCCCTGGAATAAACGGTTGCAGCACCCGGTTCAGGCCCGCAATCAACTGCATCGACCGCTGTCGAATTTCGTTCAGGTTTCGGTCTTCGTCGTAGGCCGTGGCCAGAAACGACAGCACCGCCTGCTTTCCCGTCTTGCCCACACCGTAGCGCGGGTTTTGGTCGTGTAAATTAAAGCCCACCAACGGTTTTAGCGTTTGTTGCAAATTTTTCAGAATCACCGACTCCGGCGACTGCAACCGAAGTGCATCGCGGTTCATGTCGATGTCCAGAGCCGTTCGACGTTGCCAGCGTTCGGCTCCGTCGGGATTCAGCATGGGCACAAAATGGATGGTGAGGCCCGCCAGCAAATTGGCCCGAAACTCATCCCACTCGTCGCCTGATGTCTGCAAAAAATTGATTATATCGAACAGTGCCATTGTCGCCGTGGCTTCGTCGCCGTGCATTTGCGACCACAGCAACACGGGCGTTGGCCCCGTGCCGGCCTGCACTTTTCTGATTACCCGCTTCTCGGTTGATTCGCCAATCGGCTCAACAGTAGTGCCTTTCGCCTTCTGGGCTACTCGGTTCAGCAGGGGTTGAATATCGCTGTGTTTGAAGCGACGATGGGTTAATGTAGTCTCCTGAAAGCTTGGGTGAGCGTTGTAAAGTTGGCGGGGCAAGGCTGCATCCTGGGCAAAAGTGGGCGAAACAGACATTGTAAAAATGTAAAAAGCGAATCCATGTAAGGTTCCAAAAACAGGCTTTTTGAGCCAGATAGGGCGGTTTTTCATGTCAGGAGACAAATTTATGCACGTTTAATCTTAGCCGTTTGCTCAAACACTTGCCGATCTGTTAACAATTTGGTAACATTGGAGTAACATTTGCATAATATCAACCAGTCACAAAACCTGACACTGAGTCTCAGTATGCCAGATTAACCAGCTTATCAACCATGAACCGGATCGTTGTTGTTCTTGTATTCCTCTTGTTTTCCGGCTCGCTGCTCGCCAAGCCCCGCACCAACAAACGCCCGGCTGTCACCTCACCTGCCACCGAACTAAGTCAGCAGATAGCGTCCCGCGTGGCCTATCCAGCCATCATGCGCGAGGGCAATTATGCGGGGATAGTGGTGATTACGTTTGGCGTATCCGAAAACAATCGCCTGTCGCGTCTGACGGTGCATACGGCCAACCAGGAACTCAACGACGATCTGACCCGCCAACTCGTAGGTCAGAAAATCCGCCTTGCCGACAGCAATCCGTTCGAGACCTACACCGTCCGGCTGCATTTCACGAAGTAATGGTATACAACGGAGCGGTGTTCTGTTGTACATATACCCCTACTTCTTGTTAAACTGATATGCGACTCCGAGGTATGAGTAAAAAATCCCACTCTTAAAGTTAGCCCGCGCAAACGGCGACACTTCAAACGCTACCCGCACATTCGGCAAAATTGTGAGTGGCACCACCCGCACGCCCACATGTAGCCCGTATCCTTCGAGCACATCGGCATCGGCCAGCGAGTTGAGCGCGTTGAATCGTACACTGGCACCCACATAATAATTGGCCGTGGTAGTACGCCGTATATTGATCATCGGGGCCAGTGTAGTTGCCAAAGATCCAAACAAGGTGTTGGTCTGCACGCGTGCATCCAGCCAAACAGCCCGGTTGGGGATGGTGCTAACCGACAAAAACGAGTTCGTATTGAACGGATAATAAGCCACCGATGCCTGCCCGAAGGCAGTGAGCGAGGGCAACAGGAAGAGAAAAGGAAAGAGTTTTTTCATTTCTATTAAGTGATTGAGCGAATGAGTGGCTGACGCAATCATGCTCCCGGCATGTCACTCAACCACTCAATAATTTCATCGCATCATCTTTTGCAACTTGCCGGATGCCTGGGCGGTGTTCATTTTTTTTATCGTCTTCCGCATCTCGTCAAACTGCTTGATGAGGTTGTTCACCTGCTGAATGCTGGTGCCGCTGCCAGCCGCAATGCGCTTTTTGCGGCTTCCGTCGATCATGTCGGGGTTCGAGCGTTCTTTGGGGGTCATCGAGTTGATGATGGCTTCGATAGGGGCAAATGAATCGTTATCAAGTTCGAGGTCTTTGATCATATTGCCCATTCCCGGAATCATAGCCAGCAAATCTTTGATATTGCCCATCTTTTTGATCTGCTGCAACTGGCTCAGGAAGTCCGAAAAGTCGAACTTGTTGGCCCGAATTTTGGCATTTATTCGCTTGGATTCGTCCTCATCAAACGCCTGTTGGGCCTTCTCTACCAGCGAGATAACGTCGCCCATGCCCAAAATCCGGCTGGCCATCCGGTCGGGATAGAACACGTCGAGGGCTTCCATTTTTTCGCCGGTGCTGATGAACTTGATCGGCTTTTCGACCACCGACCGGATCGAGAGGGCTGCCCCGCCCCGCGAGTCACCATCGAGTTTGGTGAGCACAACGCCGTCGAAATTCAGGCGGTCGTTGAAGGTTTTGGCTGTGTTCACCGCGTCCTGCCCCGTCATCGAATCCACCACAAAAAGTGTTTCCGAGGGGCTGATGGCTGCTTTCATGTCCTCAATTTCCTGCATCATCTGCTCATCGACCGCCAAACGACCGGCTGTATCGACAATCACAATTTTTTTGCCGGTTTTGCGGGCGTGGGCAAGGCCGTTACGGGCAATGGCCACGGCATCCTTGTTTTCGGGTTCGGCATAAACCTCCACGCCAACCTGCTCACCCAGCACCTTAAGCTGATCGATGGCCGCCGGGCGGTAAATATCGGCGGCTACGAGCAGCACACCCCGCCCCCCCTTTTTGAGGTAGGCCGCGAGTTTACCCGAAAATGTGGTTTTGCCGGATCCCTGTAAACCCGCAATCAGAATCACGGCGGGGTCGCCTTTGGTGTTAATGGCCACGGCTTCGCTGCCCATCAGTTCGGTCAGTTCTTCCTGCACAATTTTCACGAACAACTGCCCTGGCTCTACGGCAATGAGCACCTTCCGGTCAAGGGCTTTTTGCTTCACGCGGTCGGTTACTTCCTTGGCCACCTTATAGTTGACATCGGCATCGGTGAGTGCCCGGCGAACTTCTTTAATAGTAGCGGCAACGTTGATGTCGGTGATTCGGCCCTGCCCTTTGAGGGTCTTGAAAGCCTTATTGAGTTTATCCTGAAGATTTTCAAACATAGTATTGGGGCTGTTGGAGCCAACTTTTAACCGCACTGCTGGCCCTGCGCAAAGATATTGACTGTCTATTAATCAACCTTTTGCGTCTTCGCGCCTTTGCGCCGGGCCACCGGAGCGGTTAAAAATTCTCCAGCATATGACATCTCTTTTCCTGCAAAGATAACCATTTCTGTTGTGAGGTTGTGAATCGAAGTGGCAGGTTGTATCTTTGGTCACAACCAAAACCACCCCGATTATGGTTGCTGAAGTTGCCCTGCAAAAATTGTCCGTTGCCGAATTACGTGAAATGGAATTTGATGTTATTCGCCTGATACCCGCCTTTGTTGCATGATCCGTTTTCTGATTCCCCTGCTGTTCTTTCTTCCCCCGGTTCTGTCGGTTGCCCAAACTGATTCGGTCACTGTTTCGGGGCGCATTCTAAACCTGACTCCCCGGCTCTACCGGCAATCGCCCAACGTGCTCATTAGCCGAAACAACCTGCTTCAGGCGAATGCCGAACTAACGCGCCCGGCGCCCCTGAACCCCAACGGCACCTATTCGGTGAAGATGCCGGTTGTGTTTGGGCAGGAGGAAATGTATTTCTCTTTTGCCTCGGTCAGCACGGCATTTTTGGCAGCACCCGGCTCCATTACTATCAACCTCAATGCCGATTCGCTGTTTCGGGTCGCCGTTCCGTTTGTGTTTGGGGGTGTAAATGCCCGCGTTAACACCCAATATGCCCATTACAAAGCGTTTGAGGCCAAACAACCCAAAATAGATAACGAAAAACTGTCCAAGCAAATCAGCAGACAGGAGTTGGCTAAGGCATTCACAAAAGTGCGAACCACTTATTATGAACCCTTTTCCAAATTTAGCCGGGTCGAAAATCCGTTTCCGCTGGTGAAACAGTGGGTACTAAGCGTGAATCAGCATAATGCAGCCTCATTCATCTATGACATGGCCACCTCTGAAGCCCGTTCTATTTCACGTAGCCTTGATGATAGCCTGCGCCCGCCCAACGACCCTATTTTGACAGCCGCCCGCACGGTCTCGGTAGAGCGTATGGGCAATTTCGTTTTGCAGTATCAGGGAGGAAGTGGAACACTACCCGTCAGCGACCTGACCAGCTTATTACTGCGCTATGGAAAGCAACTAACTGACAGTGAACGCGAGAACCTAACGAAATGGCAACAGGCCAGGACTGCCCGCACCAGCGATTTGCGTCAGATGCAAAAAATCATGGAACGTAACAGCGATACGTTGCAACGCCTGGTCAATTACCAGTTGCTGATTAACCGGGCCATGCCATTGATGGATTCGGCCTCTCGGCAAACGCTCACGGCGTATTGGCTGGCAAACTCATTACCTACTCTTACTTTGGATCAATCCTTACTACTCTACGGATTTGCCCGCCCGCAACTAACCGATAAACGATTGATTCAATCGTTGGACGAACTTTATGGAATGGCCGTTGGCGATAGCGTCAGGATTCGACGGGCCGTGGCCCAACTAAGCACTAAAAAGGTGGTGAATTTCGATGTAAACTCAGGAGTTTTCGTTACCAGAGACAACGAACTGAGTGGTTCGCAACTGGTGAGAACCTGGGCAAAAACAAATAGAAGTCGCTTGGTGTATGCGTTATTATGGTCGCCAGCCGACGAAAATTCGCTGCGGTCAATGGCCCTCGCCCAGCGTCTGCGCGATGTTTACCCGCCTAATGAACTCACCTTGCTCTACATTGGGCTGCCGAGCGAAGACCCCAAACTACGCGAAGAATACATCGTCCGCAACAACCTAAAAGGCGATCATTTGTTGCTAACTACGGCGCAATACGAAACCCTGGGTTTCAACAATTTTGAGGGCGGCACACTGCTCGACCGTTCGGGCAACGTTGTGAAACGGAACGTACCCCTGCCCGATCAATTCGACGAACTCAGCAAGCAAATTCAGAAGCAACTCACCCGATAAAACAGGCTATTCATACTTCCCACCCGGCCCTTTCAGCTTCGTATGAAATGTCCCCTGTTGAATTTTGATGCTATCCGGAGCTGATGCCGATTGTTTCTGATCGATGCCCAGTCGCAGTGTAAAGGTGCCTGTGATCTCTCTTCTAACCGAATCAAAGGTGGCGATCACCAGTTGATTTCCCCGCGGACTTGGTTTATAAGTTCCCTCAAACCCGGCCTGAACTTTTGCCGTCAGAGCCGACCCAAGCGTATCAGTCTTACAAAACAAATTCTTGTAGTCGGCCCTAAACTGATTGAGCGTACAGGCTTTTTGAGGAATGTTGGCCAACGTGAAGGTTACCAATTCTTCGCCCCTGTCGTTGAACTCGGCAATAAAAATATCGAAGGCATGCTCGTTGCAGGGGGTTCGGGTGGCTGCCCAGATACGGGGGTTTTGTAGGGCTTTGCCATTGCGAAGCGCGGAAATAGTACCCCAATAGTCAGCAGAATAAGGATTAGGGGGTTCTGGCGAAACTACCCGGCTCAGACAACCATAAAAACAATAAGGCAATAAAGACAGAAGTAGTCTGATTAGTAGAGACATAGAGCAGTAGTTCAATATTATTTGGACTCTCATAGATCCACCTGGCCACTTATTTTCGTATAAATTGCCTGGCGTCAACAAAAAGCCCCGGCTCGTGAGCCGGGGCTTTTTAGAATCAAATGAGCGTTGTCTTATCGGTCGCCAACAGCAACAAACTCACGCACCGGCGAACCAACGTATACCTGACGCGGACGGCCAATGGGATCTTTCATCTCGCGCATTTCTTTCCACTGTGCAATCCAGCCCGGCAGTCGGCCAATGGCAAACATCACCGTAAACATATTCGTCGGGATGCCA
>JAJAYX010000629.1 GCA_026785985.1 Rudanella sp.
CCCTCGCTGTATTTGGAGGAACCATCGGCCCGGAAACTAACCGTGGCTAAGTACTTGCTGTTGTAGCCGTAATTGACCCGGCCCAGATACGACAATAACACACTTTTGGAGAAACCCGAATTGGGAATACCCGGCGTATTGGCTCCTTCCAGATTGGCCGTTTCGGTGATGTTACTCAAAAAGCCAACGCCCGAACCACCCAGCGACGTACCCACGAAATCCTGATACGTAAAACCGGCCACCGCCGAGATGTTGTGCTTGCCACCAAGGGTTTTAGTATAACTAACGGTGTTTTCGCTCAGTAAACTCCTGAACTGCGAGGTGAATACACTGGCCGACCCCTGCGAATTGATGTAGTTGGTGGTGGTGTAGCCGTCGCTGCGGTCGTCGCTGTTTTCAATGCCGCCCGCTATTTTTATAGCTAACCCGTCGAAGGGCTTAAACGTCAGGGCCACATTGGCCAGCACCTTGTTGGAATTGACATCGTTCGACTGCTCGTTGATGAAGTTCAGCGGGTTAGTTAGTACGTTGGAAATGAAGGGGTAAGCCGTGGCCAGCACCCGGTACGTACCATCATCATTGTAGGGCGTGAGCGTGGGCGGGGCCGAAATAGCCGCCGAAATTAGTGAGTTACCCCGGCTGCCGGCCCCGCTGTTTTGCTGACTGGTGTTGACATTGGTCAGCGTTGCTCCGTATTGTACGCTGAAGAGTTTGCTGATATCGGTATTGACATTGGCCCGCAGCGAATACCGCTTGTAATTGCTGCCTTTGATGATACCGTCCTGGCTAAAAACGCTGCCACCCAGCGAGAAGCGGGTCTTGTCGTTGCCGCCACTCACGGTCAGGTTGTGGGTTTGCATGGGTGCTTTCTGAAAGACAAGGTTTTGCCAGTCGTAGCTGTTTCCGAAGCCATCAATTTGAGCCTGAGTAAAGTAGGGGTCTACTTTATCATTGACGGCCTGTTCATTGTAGAACTGAGCGTATTCTTTGGCGTTCATCAGGTCGAGTTTCTTCCGCAGCGACTGCGTACTGTAACTCCCCTCATAATCCACCTGCATTTTACCTGCTTTGCCGCTTTTGGTCGTTATCAGCACCACCCCGTTGGCACCTCGTGACCCGTAGATAGCCGTAGCTGAGGCATCTTTCAGAATCTCGATGCTCTCAACGTCGGAGTTGTTGAGCACCGTCGGGTTGCTGCCGGATGTTGGAAATCCGTCGATAACGTACAACGGTTCGTTACCGCCCTGCACCGAGTTGGTACCCCTGATACGAACACTTACCGCGCCACCCGGCGCTCCTGTATTCTGCGTTACCTGCACGCCCGGTGCGCGACCCGATAGGGCCTGTAAGACGTTGGAAGCCGGAAACGCGTTGATTTCTTTGGCTTTTACAGAGGCCAATGACCCTGTCAGGTCGCTCTTGCGGACGGTGCCGTAGCCCACCACGACTACCTCATTCAGCGATTTGTTGTCGGTTTCGAGCGTAACATCAAGCTGCGTGCGGCCACCTGCGGCCACCCGTTGCGTAACATAACCGATATACGAGAAGACGACCGTAGCGTTGGCTGAAGGCAGATTGAGCCGATACGTGCCATCGGCTCCGGTAGTAGTGCCGGTGGTTGTCCCATCGACCGAAACGTTTACGCCGGGCAGGGGGGCGCGGTCGTCGGTGGCCGTAACGCGGCCCGAAACAGGTAGTGCTTGCCCGTACAGTACACTAAGGGGACACACGAGTAGTGCCAGACACCCTACCAGTTTATTGAAAAATTTTCGCATTTGGCCTAAGGGTTAAATTCAACATTGTAAAATATTTGTCATTATTAATCGAATAATCTGTGATATTTTTTATCTCTCCAAATATTTCATCTTTATTTTTTTAAAAAATCTGTGAATAATTAAAATTTTGTTCTTAGCTCTTAATTTTAAAAGGGTAAAGTATTAATAATCAGCTAATTATTGGTTAAGTCATAAAAATAAGCAATTCCACCTATTGTTTCTATTCAAGTAATACATAGTTTTACTATATAAAATTATGACATGATACAGGTTATTCACAGAGCCTTTGACATTTTGGAGTTTGTTGCCACTTCCAGTGACAGACCTAAATCATTGACAGAAGTGGCCAATGCAGTTGGCTTGAATCTGGGTACGTGTGCCAACATCATGAAAACCATGGTCGACCGCCGATACTTAGATCAGGTAGGAGCCAGGAAAGGGTATTGCCTTGGCGCACAGGCCTACTGGCTGACGGGTAATAATGCCTACCGAAAGGATGTGCTGGAAGCGGCCCGCCCGCCTATGCTGGCGCTGACACAGGAATTAGAGGAGAGCTGTCTATTGGCTGTACTAAACGGCGATCAGCGGCTGATTATCCACCGCGAACTCTGCGACCATTCCCTGCAGGTAAGTACCGCCGACGAAAAACACGTCTATGACTCGGCATCAGGGAGACTCCTGGTAGGCATGATGAACGACACCGAACTGGTCAAGTTTAAATCCCGGTATGGCCTGCCCACCAACGACCTGTGGCCCGAAGCCACTACCGAACCTGGCTTTTATTGCCAGATACAACTCATTCGGCAACAGGGTTACGCTTTTCAGGAAAGCAGTCGGCATTTTGTTGGCTACGCGGTGGCTGTTCGTCGGGGCGAAGAAGTGGTGGGTAGTATAAGCGTTTATCTGCCAACTTACCGGCACACTAAGGAGAAAGCAGCTGAGGTGCTGCTACATCTACATCAGGCGGCAGAACAGATTAGTTCGAGGTTATAATTAGGTGTTTATGGTGGCTTGGCTACGGGTTTGCGTGCGCACAAGCGCGAACCCACAACCAATGAGGGCAATAAGCAGTAAGGTAATACTGGTTCGTACCATGTTCTTAAAGCGTTAGATTCCTACCATCTATCGACTGGCTACAACGTTAACCGCTGTTTGTCCTTGAGTAGCACTTCCTGTAGTTTCTGGTACGGTAATTTCTGGGGAGACACCTTGTTGTCAATGGCCAGAACAGCCGCCGTAGCTGCCGATTGCCCCAGAATCATGAACACCGGCTCCATCCGAATCGACCCGTAGGCAATGTGTGAACTCGACATACAGACCGGAACCAGCAGGTTATTGCACTCCGACTCCTTCGGCAAAATCGACCCGTAGGCAATGGAATAGGGTTTGTCGGGGCGAACTCCTATATCGCCCTCGTTCTGCACAAACCCCTCTTTTGTGACGAACCGCTGGGCATTGTGCGCGTCCAGGGCGTAGGAACCCATCCCGATTGGGTCGGGTACGGTGGTCTTGCCCAATGCGTCGGCCTCTTTCATCACAAATTCGCCAATCATGCGCCGGGCTTCGCGCACGTAAATTTGGTGCGGCCAGCCGCCGTTGTCTTTAAATTCATCTTTCGCCAGCCCCCAGACCTGCATTTTTTCGTGAACGTCGGCGGGTATACGGGCATCATTCTGTAAAAAATACATCAGTCCTTTTTGGAACAGTTCGTGATCGCGGATGATGGCGCGTCGGCGTTCGTAGGTTGCTTCGGGGTAGTCGTAGTTTTTGCCGATGTAGTCGGTGCTGAACGGGCCGTTGTTGTTGGTGTCGGTTTTGCGGTTCGGAATCGGGTCGAACTTTCTGAAGTGTTCGCGCCAGCCGGTATCGAACACGCGGGCCGCCAGTTCGTACCGGGCTGGGTCGTAACCGTCGGGTTTGGCGAACGGGATGCGGTTGTCGGGATGGTTACTCAAACACATCCGAAAGCAATACGCCTGGATTTTGGTGTCGCCGGTGCCGTTTTCTCCGGGAGGCTCCGTCGAGATTTCGGCCAGCAAACCACTCTTCGGATCGCCGGGGATTTTGTACGGGCTGACCTTAGTTTTGAAGTAGTGGCCGTGATGAAACACGCCCACCTGTACTCCGTTGTGCTGCTCGCCGTAGACGCTGTTCGCTTCGCGACCTACATGGTACTTCACGCCCGCAACCGCCATCAGGTCACCCTCGTAGGTAGCATCAATAAACATTTTGCCCTGGTAAATTGTGCCGTTCAGCGTTCGGAACGACTGGATCGTCCCGGCTTTTTTCTGAACGCCACCCGCCGACCTGTCGAGGTATTAGTCGCGATAAACGGTCAGTTTGTTCTCCTTTACAAAGTCTTCGAACACCTGTTCGGCCGCGTGGGGTTCAAAAATCCACATGGTGCGGTTAGCTCCGTCGAGAGCGGGGGTTCCCTGCCCTTTGTTGCCGAACTGTTCGCGTTTTTCCCAGTTCCAGGAAGCCTCTTTCTGGTAATGGCTGTAAAGCCGCCCGTAGAATTCGCGCGACAGCCCGCCGATCACTTCTTTGTTGCCCGTGTCGGTGAACCCCAGCCCACCCGACGACAACCCGCCGAGGTGTTTGTCGGGCGAGACGATCAGGACGGATTTGCCCATTTTTTTGACCTGTACAGCCGCAATCACAGCCGCCGACGTGCCACAATAGACAATTACATCGGCCCGCCGGATGGTGGCCTTTTGAGCCGAAGCGAGCGGCATAACCCCCGGCAGGAGCATCAGACTGCCGATGAGGGCGGTAAAAAATCTTTGGTTCTTCATGCGAATCGTTGTCAGGTAGTGACTAATTGTTGGAGATAAAAATGACCGACGTTGCATCGTTGACAATCAGTTAATACCCTGGATTTTGCTCCAGTAATGGGTTTACGTCACGGTCGACCTGTGGAATCGGGTAAAGATAATGCAGCTCCTGCACCAGAATGGCCGGGTTTTGCGCTTTCATGGCACTGATAAGCCGCCTGGTACGAGCTAAATCGTACCAGCGGTGGCCCTCGAAGGCCAGTTCGAGCCGTCGTTCCAGCAGCACCGCATCCCGGAAACCGGCCTGATTCAGGCCCGCCAGAGCGGGCAGACCCGCCCGGCTGCGGAGCCGGTTCACGGCGGTGTATGCCTCCGCGTTGCCCGCCCCCTGCTCGTTGAGAGCCTCGGCATACATCAGCAGCACATCGGGGTAACGAATGATGGGATAATTATTGACCCCGTCCCCGTTGGCCGTCGCGGTTGGGTCCAGGTACTTATAGACGTAAGCAGGATATAATACGCTGGCCGGGGCTGCGGGCGTACTGGTGGCCGAGTACAATCGTATCGTCACGTCGCGCCGTTTATCGGTAGGTAGATAGGTTTTGTAGAGATTTTCGGTGACCGGATCGTCGCCGAAACCGGCTATAC
>JAJAYX010000630.1 GCA_026785985.1 Rudanella sp.
GCCCCGCCGGGGCTGCTCACTGTTCACTGCGCCACCATTTTCTGGGCAATGGCCTTCACTGATGCGTTATTACCGTAAGTCAAATACGCCTTCGAGAAGTCGCTGGCATCGCGGATGTATTCGGTCATCAGAGCGGTGAAATCGTCGTCGATCTTGCCGGTCAGTTTAGCCGGAACACCATCGGGCTGCATCTTCAGTACCATTGCCTGCACCTGCTGACTTTGTTGTTGTGTGTAGGCCTGATTGGGGCGCGTTGGCCGCATTTGGCGTTGCATGGCCTCCAGTTCAGCCAGTTCTTTCGTTTTGGCATCTACGAACGTCTGAGCCTTCTGCTTGATGGCGGGATCGGTTGCCTGGGCCGCAGCAATTTTGGCCATGTCAACGACACCCTGGCCCAACAGACGCATTCGGAACACGTAATCAAAGTCGGGATCGCCGGTGGCTTGCAGGGCTTTCAGTTTCGTGACGCTCTGCTGCACCGGGGGCATAAGCGGGCTGGTGATCGTGGTTGACGTTTGCGCTAACGCGCTGACAGACAATAAAATAGAGAAAAGCCCAGCGGCTACAAATGAAGTGCGTTTCATAACGTTGGTTGTTTTTTGTTGACAAACAGGGATTAGACTAAATCTTATGCGTAGGGTTTAGTCGGTAGTTTTCAATTTAGTACTGAACATCGGCTAAAAGATCGGCCCGTCGGTCGGCGAGGTTCAACAAAAACCCAAAAACACGCCTATAAGTTTACTCAACAAGGATAGGAAATATCAGGCAGAGCGGGGCCAACACCAATTGTGCCCGATGCACAGACCCGTAAGTTTGTGCGTCGGTACTAAGCAAAAGCTCGATGCTTGTTAAAACGAGAATCCGGCTCGGAGGGTCAGGCGGTTGATGTCTTCGGTGATGATTGTGCTGAGTTGCCGGGTCTCAGTGCGCTGAAACCGATACCCCACTCCGATCACGAAGCCGGTATTGCGCCGGAACAGAATTTTCAGGCCCAATCCGGCGGCTGCCGTTGGCCCACCCCGGTATTGCAGGTTTATAATGTCGTTCGAGGTGGCGTTGAGGCTGTAGCCGCCTTCCAGAAAATAGAACGGAATTTTATCGCCATAACGGGTGAAATCGCCCCGCAGACTCAGCACGATAGGAACGAACGTCTGCACGGCGTACAGATCGGCCCCGATACCCAACCCGGCGTAGAACCACTGCCCAAACTTGTAGCCGTTGGTAATTTGAAACGAGAACGCCAAGGTCGTCACGCCGTTAGAAGCGCGGTTGCCGGTGGCGAGTGGCCCCAGTTCGGTGTAATGCACAAATCCCCGGAGTTTATAGCGCAGGGCGGGGTCGTCGGGGTGGCGCAGGCGTTCGATGCGGGCAATATCAGGGCGGGCAAACACCCATTCACTACGGTCGGCGGTGCGTAGCCTGACCTGCCCGTTGGCCGTATCGCCCACGATAACTCCCCAGAGGGCAGAGCCGTTTTTCAGGTGGAGAATCGTGTTTGTTTGGGCATAGATCGGTAGCGGGGCGATGAACAGAGCGAAGCCCAATGTGGCTATTTGGAGCCTCGGAAGGGATAAAGAGGTTAGTTGGAAAAAAAACATGACAAGTGGTTATGGTGGAACACATGATTTACTGATCGAGCCAGGCTTTGAGTTCGGTAGCCCGCTCGCGACTCACAAACAGGTCTTCGCCGGGAACGGGTTTCAGGAAAATCTGTAACCGTCCGTTGAGCAGGCTTTTGATGCGCTGAATGGCCCCGATGCGGGCAACGAATTTGCGGTTGATCCGAAAAAAATGCACCGGCTCCAGCACCTCTTCCAATTGCTCCAGCCGATAATCAACAATAAATCGCTTGCCGTCTTCCGTCACTAAATACACGACCTTATCTTCGGCATAAAAGTACGCAATCTCATCGACCGATTTATATTGAAGATGGTCTCCAAAGCGCACCAAAAACCGCTGTTTGTAGGGCTGACCCACCGGGCGCGGGGGCATAACGAAAGACTCCGCACGCGACGGTGTCTCTGATCGGCGCGTTTGCCAGTGGTGGTACTTCTGGAAGGCCCGTTTCAGTTCGGCGCGGTCGATGGGTTTCAGCAGGTAGTCGAGACTGTTGAGTTTGAAGGCTTCGATGGCATACTGATCGTAGGCCGTGGTAAAAATCAGCGAACTTGATACCGAAACTTGCCGGAATACCTCAAACCCTGAACCATCGGCTAAGTGAATATCGACCAGAATCAGGTCGGGTTCAAGGTGGGTTTTCAGCCACGCCTGGGCTGCCGCCACCGAATCGAGCGTTGCCACAACCGACGCGCCGGGTTCAAGTTCGAGACACAATTCGCGCAGTCGTTGCGCCGAGGGTTGTTCGTCTTCCAGAATCAGCACGTTCATACGCTCAGGGCATCACTCATCGAGTGAATGGTTAAGAGAGGAATTTTCACCGTAAACCGGCCATCAGTGCGCTCCACAACGAAGGGCCGGTCGGTCAGGAACGCGTACCGATGGCCGATGTTAGGCAGCCCTAATCCTGTCGATTCGTGAGCCCCGTCAGTTCTGAGTTGAAGGTCGTTCTGCACCACCAGCACCTCGGCCTGCTCATCGTAAATATGCACCAACAGGGGCTTTCCAGCCGAAACAATGTTGTGTTTAACCGCATTTTCGATCAGCATCTGCAACACTACCGGCACTAAGTACTGCCGCCGGGCCTGATCGCTGAGGGTGATACGAACGGTGAGGTTGGCCCCAAACCGCTGTTCGAGCAGGTAAATATAGGCAGATGTAAACGTTAGTTCTTCATCGACGCGGACAAGTTCTTTTTCAGGGCTTTTTAGCACGTAGCGATAGACCTGCGAAAACTTACTGACAAACTCTTCGGCAGCCGCCGTATCGCGGCTAATCAAGGCCGATAATACGCTCAGGCTGTTGAATAAAAAGTGCGGATTAACTTGATTTTTAATGACCTGCAGTTGCGCTTGTGCCGACTCTTTACGAAACTGTTCCACTTCGAGCTGGGTTTGCCGTAATTGCTGGACATACCGAAAAATTACGTTCACGGTGTTCAGAAACAGGTTGACCCGAAATGCCACCAACAACAATAAACGAATAGGCAAACCCAGAGCCGCTGCATTCAGTTTGTTTTCCCAGGCCAGCAACGCCAGCGCGGGCAACACCGTAACGACCATTGTCAGCACGATACTGGCAAGAAACTGGTACATGATCTGCCGAACAAACGGCAGCTTACGGCGCGACAACTCGTAGCCAATAAGTCGATTGCCTTCCCATATTGCCACTGTAAACAACAGGAACAGGGCCGCTACTTCGACCTGGCCAACTGGCAACGGATAGTAAACAAACACCGACACAACGAGCGTGTTGACGAACGAATACACAGCCAGCAGTAACATAAACAGGTAACGGTAGGGCGTATTCAGCATAATGAACAAAGCAAAAGGCAGGGGAGACATAATCTCCCCTGCCGGATTGTGGATGGCGGGTTGGCCGCCGGATGAAGTGTAATCAGGGAACCAGCACTTTGTCGATGACGTGAATCACACCGTTGGTTGCCAGAATATCGGTCTGCGTGATTTTCGAGTTGCCGCTGTTTTTGCCCTTCACCACGGCCCCGCTGCTGAGGTCAATGGTGACTTTACCAGTAGCATTGGCCGTTTGCACATCGCCATTCGCCAAATCAGACGAGAACACCCGGCCCGGCACTACGTGGTAAAGCAAAATATCAGTGATCTGCTTCGTGGTGAGCGAAGCCGGATTGACAGTCTTGAACAATTCGGTAAAGGCTGCGTCGGTTGGGGCAAACACAGTGTAGGCTCCGGTGGCGAGCGTGGTGGCTAAACCAGCTTGCTGCACCAACGAGAGCAACGTTTTAAAGCTCGGGTTGGCGACCACGATGTCGGTAATGCTCCTCGTAGGTTGCAGAATCACGTTGTCGATGACGTGAATTACCCCATTCGAGGCCGCAAGGTCGGCGGTGGTTACCTTGATGCCGCCATTGATGAACACGCCACCCGCATTTTTCGAGAGGTAAATCTTGCGCGATCCTGCTGTTGTAGCCTCGCCCGATTTCACGGCGGAAGCCGGTACGTTGGCGGCCAGCACGTGATCGAGCAGCACCTTGGATAAATCCTCTTTCGTGATTTTGCTCAGGTCGGTGATGCCCGCTTTGGTGAAGGCATCGTTGGTCGGGGCAAACACGGTGAAGGGTCCGGTGCCTTTAAGCGTGGTAACGAGGTCGGCTTTTTGCAGGGCGGCCACGAGGGTTGTGAAGCGCGCATCGCCCGAAGCGATGTCCACAATGGTAGTGGGAGCAGCAGGATCGTCTTTCTTGCAACCGGCAAGGGTCAGCACCAGTAGGGCAACGGCGAGTGTGAGTTGGTTAAATGCAGTTTTCATGAATGAAAATTAAGTTTATTGACGGAGTGTCAATCAGACCATTTCATAACGGAGGCAAGCAGCGAATGGCCTTCGGGCTATCCGTCAAGTGTAGAATATGCGGAGTAAAACGGCTGAATCGGGGAGTGAGTAACTCTTTTCTGCCAGAGCCTCTGCCCAACGAAAAGCAGGGGGCAGAGCAGGTAACTAATCTATTTCTGCTGCCCGCAAAAACTCGACCCGCCCCGCCATTGGCAATCGCGCCCGCGCCATTGGTTGACCGTAATGTTGGTAAAAAGCCAGTCGTTGGGCCGGTGTGAGCAGGTCGGAGTACAGGTTGATACCCGCAAAACGGTTTCGGCGCAGAAACTGATCCAGAAACTGCCAGTCGGTGGGGGTAAATTCATGGCCGGGTTCGAGTAAAATGGGCCAGTGGTCGCCCAGAAAAGGTTGAATCTGTTGGGGCAACAACCGGCCCCAGTATTGCCCTACCACTTTTTTATGGTGAAACCGCCGGAAAGTGAACACGGCGTTTTGTTGCAAATAATACGGACAAAGCCCTTCCTTGTCCCCTACCCCATCGGCCCCAATGGTGCAGAACGGGAAGTCCAACACAGCTTCACCCGGCGTATCCCGAACATTTTTCATGTAGGCAATTACGGAGGGCGAAACGGGCTTTGGGTTGTAGTACAGCGGATACCGAAATCCCCAGACCCACTCGGTCAGCATCAGTAGCAACACGGCCACAAAAGCGATCTGCCCAGGCCATTTTTTGGGCCATTGCACCGACAGAGCCAACAGCAAAAACAAGACCGGATAAACCAAACTTGCCCGTCCGCCGTGTCGGTTGAACGAGAACCAGGGAAACACCGAAAGTGTTGGCAACCGAACGGGATGATACACCAAACATAGCAGCAACAGAATGGCAATTGGAACCCATAGAGCCATTTTTCGTCGGGTTGCCCACCAGCCGACCCCAGCCAGAATAACCAAATACAGACCCGGACTTCCCTGCCCGTAGCTCTCGAACGAATCGTTTAGCCATTTTCTGTAATAGACGGTGAAGCTATCGAAACCCGGCCAATACGGAATCAGCAACCGGATGGGGTGCGACCAAAACGGTTTCATGGCAAGCGGGGTCTCGGCATAGGCTTGCGCCCCCCGGAAAATCTGCCAGGTTAGCGGGAGATAGAGCCACAAGCTCAACGGGATCAACCCGACCAAAAACCAATTTAATCCTATACGTTTTTCCACGCCCCATAACTCACGTCCCATACCCTTTGCCCGCAGCCACACTTGCCACCCCAGAAAAGGCGCACATAAGGCACTAAATGTCAGCGCGAACCCTGCCACGTAGCCTAATTCCTGGCTCAAGACCTGAATGTGCAACCACATCCAGAGCAACCACAACGTTAGCGACGGGAGCCGGGATGGATTCGTAACCAACTCATACAAGAGTCGGTACGTGCAGATCATACAGAGCGTTGTCCAGTGAACCACACTGATGTTCAGGTGTACTGGGTATTTCCAGAGGCAGTAGAAATTAAAGACCGACACAATCAATCCGGCCACAAACGCTTTGGTTGAACCAAAAGTCGCTCGCAAGAGCCAAAACGTGCCGAGGGCCGACACCAGCAAGCTATACGCGTAGTAATATTGCAGATACGGCCCCGGCTCGCCCTTCCCGAAAACCCAATAACAGAAGGCATACCAATAATCGCGCTCCCAGCCCCAGTCTAAAAGTGTATGGTTAGTGCCGTAGGGATAGAAGGTTTGGTCATGAATCAGGTCGAGGTGGGGAACCGGCCAAAGAGTGAGGTTGTGAGCGAAAAAGTAGCCGACATACTCGTAGAAATCGGTGTCGCCCCCGTCGGAGAGCGGGCCGGAGAAGTCTTCGACCACCCAAACCGCCAAGCCGCCGACGATACAGGTCAGCAACATGGACAAAGGTAAATGGGCGTTATCGGGACGGAGTTTCATCGGCACGGGCAAATGTCCTCCGAAACGGCTATTTTTGCAACCTGAAACGCATCAATGTATAATGGTCGATGAATACTCATTATACACTATATATTACAACATGGCCGATTACAACCACCGCGAGACTGAGCAAAAATGGCGTAAATTCTGGGACGAAAACCAGACATACCGCACCGATAACAACAGCGCAAAACCAAAGTTTTACGTCCTTGATATGTTCCCGTATCCATCGGGGGCGGGGCTGCATGTAGGGCATCCGCTGGGCTACATCGCGTCGGATATTGTGTCGCGGTATAAGCGATTGGTGGGGTTCAATGTGTTGCACCCAATGGGGTTCGACTCGTTTGGCCTGCCCGCCGAGCAGTACGCCATTCAAACGGGGCAGCACCCGGCTATTACGACTGAGGCCAACATTGCCACCTACATTGAGCAACTCAAGCAGATCGGCTTCAGCTACGACTGGAGCCGGGAGGTACGCACCTCCGACCCTGCTTACTACAAGTGGACGCAGTGGATTTTCATGGAGTTGTTTCGGTCGTGGTACAACAAAGACACCAACCGGGCCGAACCCATCGAGACGCTGTATCGCAAGTTTGCAACCAACGGCATCACCGATGTCAACGCCGTTTGCGATGAAGACTCGCCACGGTTTACAGCGGCTGAGTGGAACGCTATGTCGAAGACGGAATCGTATGAGTTGTCGCTAAACTATCGCCTGACCTACGTGGCCAATGCCGTGGTGAACTGGTGCCCGGCCCTGGGAACGGTTTTGGCCAACGACGAGGTGAAAGATGGCGTGTCGGAGCGGGGCGGCTACCCGGTGGAGCAAAAACTGATGCGCCAATGGATGATGCGCATTACGGCCTACGCTGACCGGCTGCTCACGGGCTTGGACACCGTCGACTGGACGGAATCGCTCAAAGAGCAGCAACGCAACTGGATCGGCAAATCGGTGGGAGCGAGTGTGAAGTTCGCCCTCTCATCCCCTTCCTCCATTCCCTCCTTCATTGACGTTTTCACGACCCGCGTCGATACCATTTACGGGGTGTCGTTTATGGTGTTGGCCCCGGAGCATGAACTGGTGCCCAGCCTGACCACCAACGAGCAGCGTGAAGCCGTGGAAGCCTATACTCAGGCGGCCAAACTCCGCTCGGAGCGTGACCGTATGGCCGATGTGAAAGTGGTTTCGGGGGTGTTCACGGGTAGTTACTGCCTGAATCCGCTGAACAACGAGAAGGTGCCCATTTTCCTGGCCGACTATGTATTGGCTGGCTATGGTACGGGTGCGGTGATGGCCGTTCCCTCCGGCGACCAACGCGATTATCTGTTTGCCAAACACTTCAACCTGCCCATTATCCCGATTCTCGATGCGCAGAAAGACATTGATCATCAGGCCGATAATACCAAAGAAGGTCACTACATCAATTCCGGCATTATCAACGGAATGACTTACAAAGAGGCCACTGCAACGTTGATTGCGTGGCTTGAAGAACACGGTCTGTCGCACGGGGGGTTGGGCAAAGGCAAAATCAACTTCCGAATGCGCGACGCGGTGTTCAGCCGCCAACGCTACTGGGGTGAACCCGTGCCGGTATATTTCCGCGATGGCGGTTCGACGGGTCGATTACCTTACCTGATTGATGAGCAGGACCTGCCACTCGAATTGCCCGTTGTGGATAAGTATCTACCCACCGAAACCGGCGAACCACCGCTGGGCCGGGCCGAGGACTGGAAATACCACCCCACCCCGGCCCTCCCCGGTAGGGAGGGAGATGAATACGAGTACGAACTCTCAACCATGCCCGGCTGGGCGGGGTCGTCGTTTTACTGGTATCGGTATATGGACCCGAACAACCCGAACGAGTTTGCCAGCCGCGAAGCCATTAACTACTGGCAAAATGTTGACCTGTACATCGGCGGCACCGAACACGCCACCGGCCACCTGCTCTACAGCCGTTTCTGGAACAAGTTTCTATTCGACCGGGGCTATGTGCCACAGGATGAACCGTTTAAGAAGCTGATAAATCAGGGCATGATTCAGGGACGGAGCAATTTTGTGTATCGGCTGAACACGCCCCAAACTCAGCAAGGTGATATGAAGGGAGAGTTCAAGTTTAAGCAGATGAAATCAGAAAACATTTCACCCATATACATATCAAAAAACACTTTAAGTGAGTTGAAAGAACAC
>JAJAYX010000631.1 GCA_026785985.1 Rudanella sp.
CCAGAAGTAGCACCAGGACTGTAGCAAAGAGAAAATTCATCCTGAAAACAGGCGATAATTAATGACGATGAATGGCTGAAACGGGCTTGTATATTTTTCTGATACCGTCGATGGTAACGGTAACCCGGCCCTGACGCTCTGCCGACGAACGGCTTTTCAGAATGGCCATCACGAAATCTTTGGCCGCTTGACCGTCCTGTAGCAATTTGGCAACTTCATCAGACATTGGTGCGCCCATGTAATTTCTGTTTTATCCGGCAGAGTTGCCAATTAAACGAAGTTATGCAAGAAAAAGTCAGATGAGTGAGCTACCTGAATTTTCAGACTAACTTGCACTATAAAATAGTTACGTACCAACATGGATTTCCTCAATACCTTATTACTCCTTCTGGTCGGCAGTGGTGCCGCGTACGCCATTGCCAACTCGATGCGGGCCAAAAACGAATCGAGTGATCCCCGGCGCGAGTCGATAGTGCTGCTCGAAAAAATTGAGAAGGTGTTTAAAGTGGTGATGGCCGAAGGGTATTTTTCGGAAATCTATAATTACCAGGATCAGAAAACGTACCTGTATGTGCTGCCCGACCCTAAAAAAGCCATGATTATTGCCAAATCGAAGGTACTGGTGGGATTCGATTTTCAGAAAGTGCGGTTCCGCCAACCCGACCCCGACCAGAAAACGCTCGTGATTGAGTCGTTCCCGGAGCCGGAGGTGTTGTCGATTGACACCGATTATAAGTTCTACGATATTCAGTCGGGCTTTCTGAATCAGTTCAACAGCGAAGATTACACCAAGATTCTGGACGATGCCAAGCAGGCCATGCAAACCCGCGCCATGCAAAGCGATTTGCCCCGCATTGCCAATAATCAGATTCAGTATATGATGTATCAGTTGGCCGGGGCCATGGGCTGGGAACTCCAGTTGGCTCCCGGTGAGCAGTTTAAAATTGAAGAGATCAAAAAACGCTATGACGACCTCGATGCCAGCCCTAAAATGCTCGGGCCGGGGGAGTGAGACTACCATTTTTGGGGGTATATTTCGTACTTAAACAACATCATCATGCTTGCAGCTCCGCCCATTACCATCGACGATTTTCGGAAACAACTGGAAGCCGGGGATTGGGTGCGGATACCGGCTACTGCCGACGACTATTTTGACCTTTTGGACGAGCAGGCCGACGATGTTTACCTCGAATTATACAGCCACCATCTGATTGCCCGCCCAAACGTGAACACAGAGAACCACGAACTTGTAACAGCATCTATTATCCGCCTATTGGGAAACGCCCTTTTAGATCAACCCCAGTTTCGCGTTATGGGCAGTAACCGCCCGGTATATGTGAAAGATTGTGCGTTGGGTTTTGCCCCGGATGTATTAGTCGTGAAGGGCCCGACGGAACTATACCCCCGCAAAAAGGCAATGGCTGCGACGCTCAATCCCTGGCTGATGGTTGAAGTGATGTCTGAATCGAACCGAAATGCGGAGTTTCTCCACAAATTAAGTTGCTATAAAAAGATACCTGCCCTGAATTACGTCCTGCTAATCGAACCTGATTACACCTATGCCTCTCTTTACAGCCGCACAACGACCGCCAATCAGTGGCTCAATACTGATTATTTTCACCTTGACGACATCGTTGTACTGGATGGACTGCGGCTACCCCTGACAGAAATTTATCGGAGCGTCGTTTTTGTAAGCTAACGACCCCGGTTTGTGCGTTAGTAGGGTATGAAACATGGATTTACACTTCTCTTCCTGCTGGTTTTTTTTGGATACACAGCCATCGGGCAATCGACCGAGGGAATCGATGCCTGTCAGACAACCAAGGTGCGGTATTTTGGTAAGTTATTCAACGACGCACAAGCCCGGCGTGGATTCGCCCGGCAGGCTTCCCTTGCCGACTACCAATCGGGGTTAGCCTACCCCGGCGACCCAACGATCGACATTACGTATTACGGCCTCGACCTGCGGCTGACCCACACCCCCGCCTACCTCAACGGGGCCGCAACCATCACGCTGAAGGCAGCCTCGGCCACCCTCAACCGCTTTTTTCTGGATTTGTCTCCTCAGCACAAAGTCGATTCGATCAAGGTTGGGCGCGGAGGTGCGGGCCAACTGCTGACGTTTATGCGCGAAACCAACCGGCTGCAGATTACCCCCCCGCAACCCCTCTTGCTGGGGCAGGTGCTGACTTTTACCGTGTTTTATCAGGGCAACCCGGCCAGTCTGAACGGGTTTGGCTCGTTTTCGTTTGCCACCCACGGCCCCAGCAGCGCACCCGTGATCTGGAGCCTGAGTGAACCCTACGGTGCCAGCGACTGGTTTCCGTGCAAAGATACCCCTGCCGACAAAGCCGACTCCTCGGCCGTTTCGATCACCGCCAACAAGCAGTTTGTGTCAGTTTCGAACGGCAAACTCGTTGGCATCACCGACAATTCCGACGGCACCCGGACATACCGCTGGCGCAACAGTTACCCCATTGCCCAGTACTTGATTTCGCTGGCCATGACTAACTACGAGCAGTATGACACGCCGTTTACCTATGGCGGTCAAACCATGCCGGTTACCCATTATGTCTATCCCGAAAC
>JAJAYX010000632.1 GCA_026785985.1 Rudanella sp.
CAATGCCGTGGCCACTACCTACCAGTTTCTGGATCAGGTGCGGGGACTGCTGAAAATTGACAAACCCGAAAGCTCGTTCTCCGTTCGGCAAACCGAAACCGACGCGCTTGGCCAAACGCACATCCGCCTGACGCAGACGCATGGAGGCATTCCCGTGTATGGAGCTGAGTTGGTTGCCCATCTTGCCAATAATGAAGTGACGTTGGTGAATGGTCATTATCAAGAAGTTAAAAATGAAATAGCTGCCAACCCGAAGCTTTCGGTGAAGCAGGCCGCCGATCTTGCCCTTGCCGATGTGGGCAAAGCTGGAGCCGTGCGGACGTTTGGCAGCAACCTGTTCAACCTCGAACGGGCCAAAGGCGAACTGTGCGTGTATCCCGTTGGCGATTCACACCGGCTGGCCTATGAATTGACGATCCGACCCAGTATGCTCCAGCGCTGGGCCTATTGGATCGACGCGGAGACAGGTGCTGTGCTCGACAAAATCAACACAACCTGCACGTTTTTGGGGCCAATTAAAACAACCGCCAAAGACCTCAACGGCGTGTCACGGACTTTTTCGACCTACCAGGAATCAGCCGGCAGGTATTTTCTGATTGATGCCTCGAAAGCCATGTTCAACCCGGCCTCAACCATTCCCGACAAGACTATTGGTGGCCTGGTTACCCTGGATTCGCGCAATACCTACGGCGATAATCAGAAGTTTTGGTACGTGTCTTCGGCCAACAATGCCAACTGGACACCCACTGCTGTGTCGGCTCATTATAACTCGGGTTTGGCCTATGATTATTACCGCAATACCCACACCCGCAACTCGCTGAATGCCAGGGGCGGCACCATCAAATCGGTGGTGAACATAGTGGACGATGATGGTACAGGCTTGGATAATGCCTACTGGTCGGGCGAGTTTATGGCCTACGGAAACGGTGGATCGTTGCTGAAACCGTTGGCGGGTGCGCTTGATGTGGCCGGTCATGAAATGACCCACGGCGTGATCGAAAATACGGCTAATCTGGTGTACAAAAGTCAGTCAGGAGCTATAAATGAATCGATGGCCGACGTGTTTGGCACCATGATCGACCGCGACGACTGGACTATTGGCGAGGACATTGTCAAGTCCAATAAGTTTATTCAGGGAGCCGTCAGGAGCATGTCGAACCCCAATCAGGGCGGCAAAAACGACTTTGGTTATCAGCCAGCGACGATGGCACAGTACGAAAAACTCCCCGAAGATGCCGATAACGACAACGGGGGCGTTCACGTGAACAGCGGCATTGTGAACTATGCGTTTTACCTGTTTGCCACAGCCGTTACGAAAGGTAAAGCCGAGAAAATTTATTACCGCGCCCTCACCACCTACCTCACCCGGACATCCAAATTCCTGGATCTTCGACTGGCCGTTATTAAAGCCACCACCGATATTCACGGAGCCAGCAGTGCCGAGGTGGCAGCCGCCAAAACTGCCTTCGACAAGGTGGGCATTGTGGAAGGCACCCAAACCACGCCCGGCCCCAAACCCGACGTGCCTGTGGCGCAGGGGCAGGATCTAATGCTGATTTATGGGTCTGACAACAAGTTGTATTCGACCGTAGTTGGCTCTAATAAGTTCGACCTCAAAAGCAGCCTGGGGCTTACGCACCGCCCCAGTGTGACCGACAACGGAAAGTTTGCCTATTATGTTACGCCCGACAAGCGCATTAGGGCCGTGAACCTGACCGGAACGCCAACGGAGACGATTGTCTCAAACGAAACCCGCTGGGACAATGTTACCATCTCGAAAGATGGCACCAAATTGGCCGCTCTTTCGTCGGCCGCCGAGCCAAAAATGTATGTGTATAGTTTCGATAAAAAAGTCTGGAAAACATTCACGCTTTATAATCCAACCACTGCCGATGGCGTGAAATCGGGCGGTGTGAAATATGCCGACTCGTTCGAGTGGGACTTAACGGGCGAGTTGCTGGTGTACGATGCCTACAACGAACTGACCAACCCGGAAGGGGCCGCTATTGACTATTGGGACGTAGGGTTTATTAAAGTCTGGGACAATAACAAGAAGGATTTCGCGACGGGCGACATCGAAAAACTGTTCTCCAACCTCGAAGAAGGCGAGAGTGTGGGCAACCCTTCGTATGCCAAAAACTCAACGAATATCATCGCTTTTGATTATTTCTACGAAACCGATGATGAATATTACGTCGTAGCCGCCGATGTGGACAAGGGCGAACTCGAAAGCGTTTATAAAAACAATACACTTGGGTTTCCGAGTTATTCACGGTTAGATAACCGATTGGTTTTCACCACTGAAACCAGTACTAAAACCGAAAACATAGCGGGTATTGGCGTGGGAACTGACAAGATTTCGCCAGCGGGAACGGTGCAAACCATTGTGCAAAATGCCAAATGGCCGGTTTGGTATTCGCAATCGGCGCGGGTTTTGCCCACTAAAACAGCCCAGACAATCACGTTCAACTCCCTCCCCAACCGTTACATGGGCGATCCTGATTTCACGCTGACAGCTACTTCCTCGGCCGGTTTGGCCTGCCTGTTTACGCTGCGTTCCGGTCCGGCAGAGTTGACGGGTAACAAGGTGAAAATGACCGGCCCCGGTACGGTCACGATTCGGGCCTATCAGGATGGAAACAGCCAATTCCTGGCGGCAACTTCCGTTGACCGGACATTTACGGTTTTGGCCGTTCTGGGCCTCGAACCCGATTGGGCCGACGCACTCAAACTATACCCCATCCCCGCCCAAAATCAGCTAACAGTAGAGGTGCCTGCGTCGGTGTTTATTGAAGCCGTGAGTTTGAGCAACCTGAACGGGGCCACGGTTCTTCGCGAATCGGCCCGCCAGAAAAGTACAGTGACGTTGTCAGTGGGCGATTTGCCCAAAGGCGTGTATGTGCTTACGGTGCAAACGGGCAAGGGCGCGGTGAGCCGGAAGGTGATGAAGGAGTGATATATCATTCCTCCAGCTGAAAATTGATCGGCAGATTATACCGCACGTTAACGGGCCTATCACTTTGGCTACCCGGTTTCCAGTTAGGCATCCGGCTCACCACCCGAATGGCTTCTTCATCGCAACCAAAGCCAATTGTTGCTCTACAACCATGAAGATTTCACCATCAACCTGCGCGAGCCTCAGCGATTGATCCAGCTTTTCTTTGCCTTTCACAACCTGATCCATTTCTTTTTCCACTTGCGTACACATAAGGAGTACGCCTACGAGAGGCAGCACGAGGGCATAACGCCAAAGCGCGTGCCGGGGAGAACTTGGTTTGGTTAACATCTGAATGCGTTGTTTGAGTTGAGAAATCTGTAAAAACGAGTTGGTCAATTCGTAGCCCGGCACCTTAGTGTTTGATGGGTTCTGCTGGTTTGAAGAGTTCATGTTGTTTGCCGGTTTTTGTGGTGATGATAATAACGCCATTGGCTCCTGCTTCGCCGTAGGTAGCTTTAGTGGAACCGCCTTTAAGAACATCAATTGATTGGATGTCTTTGGGATCGAGGGTGTTCAGATTGTACTCTGAACCCATTTTTACCCCGTCGAGAATGTACAGGGGATTATCTCCTAAAAACCGGCCAGTTGCTTTAACCTGAATCATTGTCGGTAAAGACCGGACACCAGGTTTCGGTTCCAGTGTATGATTCACTGCTGGGACAACCATGTTAGGGTCGTCAGTTGGAGCGGGGAAAGACCCGTTATCAAAAATCTCTTTGTTGAAGCCCGTCTTGTCGTCATTTGGCTCAAGCCTGAACTCAATGGGCAAAATATAACTCACCGCTACGGGTTGTCCGTTTTGTTTGCCCGGCTCCCAGCGGGGCATTTGGGCTATTACCCGCACAGCCTCTTCGTCGCAGCCGTTGCCCACCCCTTTCTGGATTCGGATGTTATTGATGGCCCCCGTTGGTGATACCATAAACTCTATAAACACGCGCCCCTGTGTCCGGGCTTTTTGGGCCGCTGCCGGATATCGGACATTACGAACCAGATATTGACCAAGGGCGGACATTCCTCCCGGAAACTCCGGTTGCTGCTCCACAACCGCGAACACCTCCTTGTCCGTTGTGTCGCCATTTATTTGAGCTGGTTTAGATGATGAAGACACTGATTCATAACCAACCACAACAAGCTCGTTCAATGCTTTCTGCTTAATTTTCAACCTCACCTGCATCTCCTGACCAGACTTCGCCGTGATTTGCCGGCTCTCGAAACCCACAAAACTCACGACTAATTCTGCACCCGGTTCTACGTTAATCATAAACCGCCCGTTGGCATCGGTAGTAGTACCAGCGTTCCCATTCCGAATGACAATGGTAGCACCAGGTAACGATTTGTTATCCTCCGTAGTAACCCGCCCTTTCACCGGAACAGGTTTCCCCGAAAGCAGCGGTTCGACTAACCGTTCCATCTGTGGCCGGGCGGCAGTCAGAACCAGCACAAGGGCCACTACCGGCACCACCAACGCATACTTGCCTAGTGCCCAGTGGCTTGTGGCGCGTTGGTGTAACATGCGGAGCCGGGCCGTAAGCAGTGACGGCTTGAAAAACGAGTTAGACAGTAGGTCGGGCTGGTCGCCGAGGGCGTAGGAAACGAGGTAATTGGCATAGTCGGAACGGTGCCGGGCCGAGGCTGCCTGATCGGCCAGGAACTCGTGAACCTGCCGGATGGCTGCGCGGTAGGCCAACACCACCGGATTAAACCAAAGCAACGCCTGAATCACCTCGAACGCCAGTATGTCGGCACTGTGCCACTGCCTGATATGCACCAACTCGTGCGCCCGAACGGGTTCGGCCTGTGCATCGGCGGGACTCAGCACCATGTACCGGAAAAACGAAAACGTGGGCGTTTCGGGGTCGGCGGGTTGCACCAGCGTGTAGTGGAGGAGGGGTTGCTGCGGATTTTTGCCGATAAAATTCAGCAGTCGGGTGGTGCGACAGGCTAACCGAATGAGCAAAGCGAGGGCTACCAAACCGTATATCCACCAGCCAATGCCGACCCAATCGGGGCCGGTGGGAGCCAGATTTTCGGGGCTAATGACAACACTCATGAGCAGTTGAGGAGCCACCATAGGCAAAACCACCACGGTTTCGCTGGGGAGTTCCACAAAGGGTAAGCCCAATGCCAAACCCACCGAAGCCAGCAAATAAACCCGGTTGAGCATGAAAAACGTGTGCCGCCGAAGAAACAGGTAATAACACCCGAAAAACAGGATCAGGTAGAGGTTGGCCCGGAGCAGATAATCGAAAGTGGTCATGGTTCAGATTTGTTTTGGTTTAGGAGCCGGATGATTTCATCGGCTTCGCTTAGGCTTACATTCTTCTCGTTCACGAAAAACGACACCAGCTTTTTCAGCGAATTGTCGAAATAGTTGCTCATCAGTTGCTCCGTCTGAAACCGGCGGTATTGCTCCTCCGTAATCAGCGGGTAGTATTCGTGCGTTTTGCCGTAGGCCGTGTAGCCCACTAACCCTTTCTTTTCCAGAATTCTAACAATGGTCGACACTGTGTTATAGGCTGGTTTTGACTCTGGAAGTTCGGCCAGAACATCCTTCACGAAAGCCCGTTCCAGTTGCCATAAAACACGCATGATTTCTTCTTCGGCCCGGGTAAGTTCGCGTATCTCCATCTTTACAACGTAATTGTTAGTTGTAAAACTAATGTATTAGTTATATGTTTCAAAATTTTTTAACGAAAT
Source organism: Rudanella sp. (assembly GCA_026785985.1). Classification (GTDB taxonomy): domain Bacteria; phylum Bacteroidota; class Bacteroidia; order Cytophagales; family Spirosomataceae; genus Rudanella. Next base: position 5,696 of record JAJAYX010000632.1, read on the forward strand.
TTTATCCACCTCTTTACTGACACGTATTGCGAATAAATAGGTCGGCGTTTATATTCACAGAATATTTATGCTAACCCGATTGATCCAGGTTAGTAATCCGTAACACAATACATGAAACTGCTGTTTGTCGCTTTCCTCACCATCGTATCCGTATGGGCAATGGAGCCGGTCAAGGCTCAACCGTTCACCGCTTCTGAAGCGCGTGAAGATATAGCGTTTCTGAAGCGCAAACTCGACCAACTGCACCCTGCCGTTGGCTACTATACCCCTAAAAATCAGTACGAACGGCTCTACGACTCGTTGTTTAATAAATTGAGTGGGCCTGTGGAGTACTTGCCACTTTTCAGGCACCTCAGCCCGCTGGTTAACACCCTGAAAGACGGTCACACCAACCTGAATCATCGGCGCACTTTTATCGACAAGCACACCCGCTATTTTCCCTTCTATATCCGGGATGTTGGCCCCGACTATTTTATTACCCACAATATGTCCGGCGACTCAACGCTTCGGCGGGGAACTCAACTGCTAACCATCGACGGTCGTTCAGTAGCCGATATTCACCTCGAACTGATGGAAACGGATCGCTCCGGTTCCGATGGCGACAACGTAACGGGCCGCCGACAGTGGAGCCTGCATCAGTTTGCCGATTATTATGCGGCCTGGTTTGGTTCGGCTGATTCGCTCATGCTCACCTATCGTTTTCCGGCTGATCCGCTTCAACTAATTCGCCAGAAAAAGGTGGCTTGCGTTAATCTGCAACAGTTCCGGGCCGTTTTTCAGAAGCGATATAAACACGAAGCCGACCACCGGCAAAACCTATCCCTGCAACCCATTGATTCATTGCCCGGCACGGCGGTTCTGCGCGTTTCAACCTTTATG